>DATCFN010000001.1:0-6439 GCA_036509475.1 Rhizomicrobium sp.
CGATGCGATGCCCGACGGCGGCAAGCTGACCATCGAAGTGGCGAACGCCTTCCTGGATGATGCCTATGCGCGGGCGCACAACGAAGTCGTAACCGGCCAGTATGTGATGATCGCGATCAGCGATACCGGCACCGGCATGCCGGCGGAGGTCGCTGCGCGGGCGTTCGATCCGTTCTTCACCACCAAGCCGGAAGGCAAGGGCACGGGCCTCGGGCTCAGTCAGGTCTATGGGTTCGTCAAGCAATCCGGCGGTCACATCAAGATCTATAGCGAGCGCGGCGAAGGCACGACGATCAAACTCTACCTGCCGCGTTCGACCGCGACGGTGCAATGGGTCGCGCCGATCCTCGAAGCGCCCGCGGAGGACAATGGTGAAACCATATTGGTGGTTGAGGACGATGAAGGCGTGCGCGCCGCCGTTTGCGACATGCTGGCCGAGCTTGGCTATTCGGTGCTGCGTGCCGAAGGCGTGGAGCAGGCGCTGGTGGTTTTGAACGAAGCCACGAAGATCGATCTGCTGTTTACCGATGTCGTCATGCCCGGCCCGATGAAGACGCGCGAATTCGCGCGTATCGCCAAAGAGAAACTACCGGACCTGAAGGTGCTTTTCACGTCGGGTTACACGCAGAACGCCATCGTTCACAACGGGCGGTTGGACGAGGGCATCGAGCTTCTCAGCAAACCCTATCGCAAGGACGATCTGGCGCGGAAGCTGCGCGCGCTGTTGCATGGTGAAACCCAGGCGCCGGATCAACCGCTGGTACAGAACGCGACGGCCGTCGGTGGGCCGGCGCCGCTGATCGTGAGCGGCAAGCGCAAGGTTCTCGTTGTCGAGGACGAAGCCCTTATCCGCATGACGACCGTCGACATGGTCGAGGAGATGGGTTTTGCCTATGCCGAGGCGGGCACCGCGGCCGAAGCCCTGGAGATTTTGCGCAACGATCCGGAAATCGGAATCCTGCTCACCGACCTTGGCCTGCCGGGCATGAACGGCGTGCAGCTGGTCGCGGAGGCGCGCAAGTTGCGCGGCGATCTTACGGTGATCATCGCCAGCGGCTATTCGACAGAATCCAGTCCGGAGGAAAAGGCGGCGTTGGCTAACGTGACTTTCCTCGCCAAGCCGTTCAATCTTCTGCAGCTGCGCAGAATTTTGGGCGACGGCTGAACGACCGGTATCCTGATGACCAAAGATGAACTGTCGAACTGGGCGCTGCGCAATGGCTGGCAGATGATTGCAGGCCATCCCAGCCTGACGCGGCCATCGCGGCCGGCGGATGTCATTGTGCGTCTGGTGCTGAAGGCGACGGTGGTTCAACTCGAAATCAAGAAGCCCGCGGGAAAGTGGGACAAGGTTTCGAGCACCGCCTATTCCAAACTCGAACATGACGCCGAAACCGGCCTGCCCATCGGCCTCGGCCTCGACACGATTTCCGGCTTCGCCTCGCTGATGGAAGACAACAAGAACCGCGCGGTATTCCGGAAATAGCCGGGTTCGTCTTGCGGCGGGCGTGGTGGCCGATCGCCAGCGCGGCCCCCAAAGGAGGGGGCGCGCTTAGACGACCGGGCAGCCGCTACGCTTTCGCGCCTATGCCGTTTGTTTTTTCCGGCATGATTGGCGGCGCCGACGGGGATTTGTAGGAGAGCGGCGCGCTCTTGCTGTCGGTCTTGCCGTATTCGGGGCGGCAGTGGCCGTCAATGAATGCGCCGGATTCGATCGTGATATCCTGGTGAACGACATCGCCAGACATGTGCGCGGTCCGCGTCAGGATGACTTTCTTCGCTTCGATCTTGCCTTCGACGGAGCCGGCCAGTTCCACTTCCTCGCCGTACACGTTCCCTTTGACTTTTGCGTTGCTGCCAACCTTGACGGAGGCGGCGCGGATATCGCCGTTCACTTCGCCTTCGATCTGGATGTTCTCCGTGCTTTCGAGTTGCCCGGTGATCTTCAGCGCCTTGCTGATCACGGAGGTCGATGCCGGCGACAGGTTCGACATCGGTTGCGAAGACGCGACGGGACGGTTCACATTGGTTGAAGACGGCGCGGGTGATGGTGTTGTTTCGGGCATGGAGGTTCTCCCATTGGTGGTTGGTTCAGGCACGTTGCGGTTAAAGATGGTCATGGCCGTGTCTCCGGAAGCTGATCGAGCGACTCGAAATAGTTGAGCGGCCGCCACGGCATGCGTCCGTCGACGCGTGCGCCGAAGGCAACCGTGACGGTGTTGTGAAAAATTCGTCCCGAGACATTTGCCGAACTGTCCACCGTGACGTTGAGCGCGAAGATGCGGCCGTTCAGGTGCCCTTCGATATGGACGTCGCGGGCGACGATATCGCCCTCCACATAACCGCCCGCACGCAGCACAAGGCGATCGGCGTTGATGCGGCCGACGACATTTCCGTGAATGTGCAGCTCGCCCTGGGTGTCGAGAACGCCTTTGACGGTGATCGCTCCGCCCAGATGCGATGTTGGCAATAGCGGGCTGTCGCGCGATACCGGCGCTTTTTTATTGCTCGTCAGGCTCGACCAAGCGGACATGAAAAGGGCTGCCCCGTTTCCAAGTGAGCCCCCACTCTACCGCCGATACTGGTCCACATTTATGACGATGAGCAAGCTTTTATTGTGATTGCGATTTTACAAAATTCGCCGTTAAGAATTGAAAGACGAAAAGCGCGAAAATCTTGCCCATCATTGTTATCGCACTCAACCCAAAGTTCTTCGCAGGAGGTATTCCACGCATGCGCAAAATAGCGCCAACTGAAAAATCTGCGCGAACCTCCGCGGCCAAAGCTGTAGGCGCGTGCATTTGCGGCGCGGTGCGGATCGAGATCAATGTGCCCGTCTTCTGGGCGTGGCACGATCATTCCCGCGCGACGCAGCGTGCGCAGGGCTGCGCGCA
Organism: Rhizomicrobium sp.; assembly: GCA_036509475.1. Taxonomy (GTDB): domain Bacteria; phylum Pseudomonadota; class Alphaproteobacteria; order Micropepsales; family Micropepsaceae; genus Rhizomicrobium. Next base: position 2,895 of record DATCFN010000001.1, read on the forward strand.
TGCCACCTATGTCGGCTGCTGGAAAAGCCGGGTTCGCGTTCTGAAAGGCGCAAAAAGCATTTCCAGTTTCGAAGAACCCGTGACGCGGGCGGTGCGCAGTTTCTGTGCCCGTTGCGGAACGCCGCTTTTCTATGGACGCGCGCGCGCACCCAAAATGGTCAACATCCCGCGCGCCCTGTTCGATACGCGTACCGGGCGTGAGCCGCTCTATCACATCGCGATCGAGGACATGCCGGAATGGGAATATCGCGGCGAAGCGCTGGTGCCGCTGAAGGGCTATCCGGGTGTGATGTGGACGCGCGCCAAGCCGAAGCGGCCGCGGATAGACGGCATTTTTTGAGCCGACACCAAATCGTGGCAGGCTGCGCACTCGGGGGACCATCATATGAAAATTTCAGCGCTGCTGGGCGCCTTGACGCTTCTCGTTGCCATCGCGCCGGCTCTCGCGGATGACGATGCGGTTATCGCGCGCATGGCGACATGCCAGGATTCCTGGTTCGAATTGCAGAAAAGCGATCCGGCGAAGATGCAGAAATTTGTCGATCACATCCGCGCCGGCTTCACGCCGCATGACAACGATCCTTACTGGCTGCCCAAGGCCAAGACCTCGATATTGGGTTTCAACGCCAGCCAGGTTTTTCCGGAGAGCATCGGCATGGCGGTCGGCTTTTCGGTGACGGTGGATGTGCCTTTCGATCAGGCGCGCGCGGCCGTGGAGAAAGCGATCGGCAAAAAGTTTGTCCATTGCGAAACCGGCGACGACATGCGGATGTGCGATCTCGAACTGGCCGAACAGCACGACGTGGGGGTCATGGCCGAAGACACTCCCAAAGCCACACAAACGCTGGTGGGCTGTTATTACTTCTACGAGAAGTGACGCACCGCTCGGCGTGTGAACGGCAGGTTCAGCAGTGACATGAATGCGCTTACCAAACAGATTTCTTGCAGATGAAGCTCCGCTCTAGGTGAGCGCATTCCGCTTCGCCACGTCGCCCAGCCAATAGGCGCTCGGTTTCGGTTTGCGCGATTGCGTCGTGCGGTCGACTTCGACGAGGCCGAATTTCGGGCGGTAGCCTTCCAGCCATTCGTAGTTGTCCATCATCGACCAGTGGATGTAGCCGCCGACGGCGATGCCGTCCTTGATACAGCGCAACACGCCTTCCAGTGCGCGAGTCGTGTAAGCGATGCGGCGCGTGTCGTCTTCGGTGCCGATACCGTTTTCGGTGACGATGACGGGGCAGCCGCTAACACTTGCGGCCTGCCGGATCGTGGCTTCCAGGGACTCCGGATAGAACTCGTAGCCCATCTGCGTGCGCTCGGCGCCGTCCGGCGGCGGCAGCACGCCATTCGCACCGAAGCGCACGCGCGTATAGGTCTGCACGCCGACATAGTCGTCGCCTTTCAGCGACTCCAGGAATTGGCCGTTGATGGCGTGGTCGGCGGTTTTGAACAATTCCTCGCCGCCCGGCTCGCACTGAAAATTGTTGAGCGCGACGGTGATGCCGACTTTGCCCTTCACCAGCCCTTTCAATACGCCATAGCCCTTGCGATGCGCAGCAATGAGGTTGGGTGCGCTCGCGATGCCGTCGCCCGACAGATAGGGCGAGAACTTGCCCGGCTCGCCGCCGCAAAGCCGCGCCGCTTCGGCAAGCGCGCGCTCACGCTTGTCGCCGCCACGGATGCCCACGGCGCGGCGCATCATTGTCACCATGATCGGAATGTTGGCTTCGTTGATGGTGCAGGCATAGGGAATGAGATCGCCCAGCGCGCGTCCCGCGACTTCGCAATACTTCGCGAAGCGGTCCACCGATTTGGGATTTTCCCAGCCGCCGTCGCGTGTGAACCACAAGGGCGCAGTGAAATGATGGAACGTCACCATCGGGATCACGCGCTGCGCGTGACAGCTTGCAATCATGCGGCGGTAGTGATCCAGCGCGGCCTGCGAGAAGAAGCCTTCCTCCGGCTCGATACGCGCCCATTCGATGGAAAAGCGATAGACGCCAAAGCCGAGGCCCTTCAGCAGCGCAATGTCGTCGGCATAGCGGTGATAATGATCGCAGGCATCGGCGGAGGGCTCCTCGAACAGCGAGTCCTTCATCCACTCCATCAGCCACAGGTCGCTAGAGGTGTTGTTGCCCTCGACCTGATGGGCGGCGGTCGCCGTGCCCCACAGAAAACCTTTCGGAAATTCCGTCGCCATCACTCTCTCCCAGCCGTTTGCTTTGCCGGGAGGATTTCACGCGCGGGCGTGGGGAGGCAAGGGCGCCCCAAAGCCAAAGCCCGCACCCTTTCGGAGTGCGGGCTTTGGCCCGGCAGGGGCGGCAGCCTAAAATATGATTCCGGTTTCAAGCATCAGCCGAACTTGATCGTTTTTGTTCAAGAGCTTGCCGAAGCCCACCGTCTGACTTCCTAGCGTCGTGTAGGATGCTTCGCCGCGAATATAGTAGATGCTCTTCTGCCAGGTGGGCGTGATCGTGAACGACCAGGCATTGCTCTTGGGCCCGTAGATCAGGGCGCTGCCGTCGCCGGACGAGTCTTCGTATTCCGCGCGACCCGCCAGGCTCCAGTATTTGTTGAACGCATAGCTGGCCAATGCGCCCACGCCCCAATCGCTGGAGCTGGAATCGAACAGGAAGCCGCCGTTCTTCACGGCGTCGAAGTGCTGATATTGAACATACGGTCCGGCAGCCCACGGTGCGGCGTTGTAGGTGTACATGAGATCGTAGATCTCGCTGCCCGCAGTGAATGTGCGGCCGGGCGTGATGGACGTGTCGAACGCCAGCGTGTTGGCGCTGTCGAACGCATAGGAGATCAGGCCCGAGAACGAATTCCAGACGTTGGAATAGGAGCCGTCATTCCATGACAGCGAAACAGACAGCGGCCCGCTGGCGTAGTTCAACTGAACGCCGCGGCTGAACACGGGTTCCTGAAACCACAGAAGGCCGCGTTCGATGTTCATGTTCTGCGGCGAGAATGCGTATTCCACGCCGATCAGCGTCGGCAGTTTGCCGGCTTCTATCGAGAACGTGTCGGAAAGCTGCAGCTTGCCGTAGGCGACCGGGATAACACCGAATGTGTCCGACGTGGTGTTGCTCGATTTCTCATAGGGCACGCCGAGAGTCGGGAAAGAGTATTCGCCGGCCTGGATATAGAACTGCACTAGCCCATCCGTCTTCTGGATGGAGACCCAGGCATTGTCCAGATCGACGGTGCTCGAGCCATCACCTCCGAAAGAATGCGTGGCGTTGCTCTGATATTGCGCCAGTCCGGTAACCGCGCCTGTGACATAGACCGGCCCGAAGCCGGCACCGAACGACATCGGCGCAGGATTGGCCGTCAGCGTCCCAACCATTTCCGGCGTGGCCATGGGCGCAGGCGCCGGCGGCGCCGTATCCGCCTGCGCTATTTGCGGCGTCAACGCCAAGGCGCTCACCAGAAAAATTCCCGAAGCGAATAATTTCATTTTGTCGGTTCCTTTTTTTTGCCAAAGGAACCGTCGGTTCGAAGGTCATATAAATTCAATATGGAAACACAGGAATTGGCGG
>DATCFN010000002.1:0-8786 GCA_036509475.1 Rhizomicrobium sp.
CGCTCGCCCTGCTCTGCAACACGGTGGCGACGGGCGCAGCGCTGGTGGTGCTCATCACCGTGTTCGCGCCGCTTTCGGGCGCGCATTTCAATCCGGCGGTGACGCTCTATTTTGCACTGCGCCGGGAGATCGCCGGGCGCGACGCGACTTCTTATATAGTGGTGCAGGTGATTGCCGCGATCGTGGGCGTGTGGATCGCGCATGCGATGTTCGGCGCGGCGATCCTGGAAGTCTCGCAAAAGCTGCGGGATGGGCCTTCGCAGTGGCTATCGGAATTTGTCGCGACGTTCGGCTTGCTGCTCACCATCGCGGGCTGCGCGCGCAAGCCGGACACGACGCCCGCGCTGGTGGGGCTTTATATCTCGGCGGCATACTGGTTCACGGCCTCGACCTCTTTCGCCAATCCCGCCGTCGCCATCGCGCGTTCGATGACGGACAGTTTCGCGGGCATCGCGCCCCATTCGCTGCCCGGCTTCATTGCCGCGCAGATCGTGGCCGCGGTGTCGGCCTATGTCGTCTTGCGATGGTTCTGGACGCCGCCCGCAGCGGATAACACGCCGGTCTAAACCGAATTTTCCGTCAGGCGGCGATGGGTGTCTTCGCGGCAAAGGTGGCGTGCGCAATCGAGACGCTCAAGCCATCGGAACTGCTCTGGATCTTCACCTGCGCGTTGAGCTGGCTGGCGAGCGCGTTCACAAGGCTGGTGCCAAGCCCGCCTTTTGTCGACGCCGCCGCGCTTTCGTCGCGGCCGACGCCATTGTCCGACACCGACAATTTCCAGTTCGTGCCGTTCACTTCATAGCGCACCGTGACGGTGGCGTCCGGCTTGTTTCCGGGAAAGGCATATTTCAGCGCGTTGATGACAAGCTCGGTGATGATGAGGCCGAGGCTGACCGCATCGGCGGAAACGACTTCGCCCGCATCCGCGATGACGTTCAGTGCCGCCGGACGGCTTTCGCCAATCATCGATTCGTCGAGGCTTTCGCATAGCTTGGTCAGATAAGGCCCGATGTCGATCTTGTCGGTCATGGAGGCGCTGTGCAGATGCTGCTGCACGGCGGCCACCGACATGACGCGGCGATGCGCGTCGGTCAGGTGCTGGCGCGTTTCCTCCGAGGTCACGGCGCGCGCCTTCATCATCAGGATGCTGGCGATGATCTGCAGCGAGTTGACGACGCGATGCTGCATCTCGGCCAGCAGCATTTCTTTTTGTTGCAGAAGATCGTCCGTCTGCTTTTTCAGCGACGCGCTTTCGTCCTCCGCGAGGCGGCGCGCCGTCATGTCCTCGAAGCCGATGAGGATGGTCGTCTTGGCGTGATCGTCCTGCACCAGCTTGCGCAAATGCAGCAGCAGGATGCGCTTTCCGATGCGTGGGAATTCCTGATTGAGTTCGAAACCCTCTATGGCGTCTTTCTTCGCCAGCGTATCGATCAGAAGCGTGCGCAGCGCCGGCGTGTCCCAGGCGCCATTGTCGAGCGCGAACAGCTTTTCGTTGCGCGCGTTTTCCGGCGCCGTTTTAAAGCTCCGGTAGAAAGACGAACTGGCGAAAAGAATGTTCAGATCGCCGTCCAGAACAAGCAGCGGTTCGCGGACCGTGTCCACGATGATCTGCGCGAGCGAGCGCGCATCCAGGCGCTCAAACAGCCGTTCCATAAAGACCCTTCACTACCGAGGCGGAAGGCTAGGCGCATTGCGGCGGCATGGCGAGCGGCGCGGCGATGTTATTTTGCGAAAGCGAAGGGAACTTTCTGCGCGCGACGGTGTTTTGCTGGCGAGTGAGCGCATTGGGCGCTTTCCCTATCCCGCACCATTTCCATCCGGAAAACTCGCGCGGGCATACTCAGGATAATCATTATGCTGAACAAGATGAGCATGTTGCTTGCCGCGACCGCCGTCGTCGCGTTAAGCGCCGGCACCGCTTCGGCGCAGGATCGTCATGACAATATGCGTGGCGACACCGTGGCCGTGGATTTCAACAATGTCGCCTTCGGCTATCAGGACGGCTACTGGGACACGGGCCACCAATGGCACCACTGGGCTCACAACGACGATGCCCGCCTCTATCGCAACCATTCCGGCAGCCACTTTCACAACTGGGCGCATACCCGTGACAGCAACAATGGCTGGGAAGGCCACTGAATCGCCTAATGGCCTGACGCATGCCAATGTCCGTGCGGGTCGAGCGGCCCGCACGGATGGTTTTTGCAACAACAATTTCAGGGGAGAACAAACATGCACATGCCGGCTGAAACACTCATTATATGGCTCGTTGTCGGCGCCATCGCAGGCTGGATCGCGGGCGCGGTCGTGCGCGGCGGCGGCTTCGGCCTCTTCGGGGACATCATCGTCGGCATCATCGGCGCCTTCATCGCCGGCTGGCTGTTCCCGTATTTCGGCTTTCACTTGGCCGCCGGCATTGTCGGCATCATCATCGACGCCGCCATCGGCGCGATCATCCTGCTGCTGCTGATAAGGCTGATCCGCCGGGCCTAGCGTTCATCCCTGGGCGCCCGGGGAACTTTCTCCGGCCCCCGGCATTTTACCAAGGTACGCTGGCACACTGGCTGGCATCACTTTCGGGGCCGGCGTTTCGCGAGGGGCGAACCGTCAAACACTTACTGACAAGAAGGATGTTTCCACGATGAAAACTCTTATGGCTTCTCTCGTTGCACTGACCTTGCTTGGCGCAACCGCGGCTTCGGCTGGCGTTGGCGTCGGCGTGCATGTCGGCGGCGTCGGTATCGGCATCGGCGCGCATGGGCATGACTATCATCATCATTATCACCGCCATTGCGGCTGGCGTCACGGACATCGCCACTGCTGGTAGTCCCAGCTTTTGCGGATAAAAGGCCGGGCTTCATCGCCCGGCCTTTTTCTTTGCCCGGCGCGGTTGCCGGTTTTGCGTGTCCGGTCTATCGTCGCGACTGACAATTTGTCAGGACATGGCGATGACCGACACTCCCCTTCCCGGCGTTCTGCAACTCACGCCGATGAATGCCGATTTCAACGACAATCCCCATGCGTTGCTGGACCGTTTGCGCAACGAATGTCCGGTGTACCGCGACGCGGGCGCGGGCGTGTTCCTACTCACCAAACATGGCGACGTGCGCGGCGTGTTGTCCGACACGTCGATGTGGCGCGGTCCCGAACGCGCGGAGGAAGCCGCGTTCGTCACGCGCGCCCTGCTCGCGGCCCCGCCCGACGGATTGCATGTGCCGGAAGAAGAACAGCGCGCCGGCATCCTGCTGATGGACGAGCCGGACCACATGCGCATCCGCGAACCGTTCGCGCGCGCGCTCTACAAGCGCGTCGCCAAATCCAAGCCCAAAGTCATAGCCGTCGTGAACGAATGGCTGGACGGCATCGGCGATGCCGGGACATTCGACGTGATGGACAAGTTCGCGCTGCGCGTGCCGGTGGACGTGATCGCGCGGCTGCTCGGCGTCGACAATGCGCGGCTGCCGGAATTTCGCGAATGGAGCGAAGGCGCGATCCTGGGTCTCAACCCGTTCCGAAACGCCGAGCAGACGCAGTTCTATGTGAAGTGCCGAAACGCGCTATCCGCCTATATGGCCGAGTTGATGGATGCGCGCCGCAAAGTGCCCGAGGACGATCTCACCACCGACATGGTGACGTTGCAGAAGGATGGCACGGCGCTTTCCGACGGCGAAATCTCCAACAACCTGCAAGGCCTGTTGATCGGCGGCAATCTCACCACCACCGATCTCATCGGCAATGCGATCTGGCTGTTCCTCACCCATCCCGATCAGCTTGCAAAACTGCGCGCCGATCCGGCGCTCATCAACACGGCGGTGGAAGAAGTGCTGCGCTATGAATCGCCGGTGGACATCACCGGCCGCATCGCGCCGCGCGACATGGAAGTCGGCGGCTGTCCGATGAAGCCGCACCAGTCGATGTTCCTGTCCCTGCGCGGCGCCAACCGCGATCCCGAAGCGTTCCCCGATCCGCACAAATTCGACATCGCCCGCAAGGATGCGCCGCATGTCGCTTTCGGCGGCGGCCTGCACCTGTGCATCGGCTCGCCGCTGGCGCGGATGGAGGCGCAGGTGGCGCTGCTATCGTTCTTCGAGCGCTTCCCAGATGTGCGCCTGGCCGATCCGGGCATGAAACCGCAATGGCGCAGCCTGCCGTTCTTCCGGGGATTGAAGGAACTGAACGTCGCGGTTTGAGCGTCAGTCGCGCCGGAACATCCGCGCCGCGACGAAGCCGACGACAAGCCCGATTACCGCGCCGATGATGGCGATGTGGATGGCGACGCCGATCAGCTTGAAGACAATAAAGAGGACGCCCGCGACGATCAGGGCGGCGATGATTTCCAGAGCGCGCATGGCGATTCCTATTGGACTGCCGCGCGACGCTACAGGGAATGTCCGCCGGGCGCGATCCGGCGTTAGGACCTATCTGCAAAGCCCGATCCGGCAAAAATTTGCGGCCGGAGTGGTTCCCTGACACCGCCGATTTGGTAAGAAATACGCAGGATGGGGACCTTGATCGAAAACCTGTTGGTGACGGCGCGGGAACGGCAGTTGGATCGTTTCGCCGCCGCCTATGCCGTGGGCGGCTGGCTCCTGGTGCAGGCCGCGTCCATCGCCCTGCCCGCTTTCGACGCACCGGCATGGTCTTTGCGCTGGCTGATCGTGGCCACGATTGTCGGCTTTCCACTGATGCTGGTCAGCGGATGGGTGCTCAACAAGCGCGGCGTGACGACCGGCACGCGCGGATCGCTGAAGAGCCACGAGGCAGTATTTCTCGCGCTCATCGCGTTGGCGGCGCTGCTCAGCCTGGGCGAACTCGCCTGGCATTGGTCGGCGATGACGCCTTCGAACCCGGCCGCGCAAACGCAGACGTCGACAGCGCTGGCCGGCTCCGTCGCGGTATTGCCTTTCGACAATATGAGCGCCGATTCCCGCCAGAAATATTTCAGCGAAGGCATCTCGGCGGAACTCATCAACCTTCTCGCGCGCAATCCGGCCTTGCATGTGACGGCGCGGACATCCGCTTTCTTTTTCGAAGGCAAGTCGCTGGACATTCGCGAGATTGCGCAAAAGCTCAACGTGCGTTCGGTCCTGGAAGGCAGCGTCAGCACCGATGCCGGTCATGTCCATATCGATGTTGCGCTGGTCAATGCCGCCGACGGTTATCAACTGTGGTCGCAAAGCTACGACCGCTCGCTAAACGACATCCTCGCCGTCCAGTCCGAGATCGCGGCTTCCATTGCGGCGGCGTTGGCGCCGACGCTGACCGGGGTTCATCCCAAGCCAAATGTCCCCAAACCCATACAGATCGACCCCAACGTCTATCGCGACTATCTGCAGGCGCAGTTCTATTTCGATCAACGTCTGGGCGAAGGCGAGACGGCGGCCTCCAAGGCAGCGGTGACAATGGCGCTCGCACTGTTCCGCAAAGTCGCGGCGGCAGCGCCCGATTTTGCCGATGGTCAGGCCGGGTTGGCGAGTGTGCTCGCCTATAGTCAAACCGACGCGGAATCAGAGGATCAGATTCACCAGGCGCTGCAACGCGCGCTCGCCCTCGATCCGGAAAACCCCCAGGCGCTCGAAGTGGCGATTGGGGACACACGCGATTGGGATGCCAGGATCAGATACGCCTCCATCCTCAAACGCGCTGGCATCCGAACACCGGCCGGGGCCAGAGGCCTGGGCAACGCGTATTTCGAGTTTGCCCTGAACGATGAGGCGGTCGCGCAATTTGCGAAATGGGCCGCGCTGGATCCACTTTCCTTTGAAGCCTGGCATTCTGTTGTCAACGCCACGTTCGCAGATGCGCGCTACGCCGAGACCGTGACCACCAGCGATCAGGCGCTTGCGTTGCATCCGAACGATCCCACGATTCTTCAGTACCGCTGTGTTTCGCTCGCTTACTTGCACCGCATTGCCGAAGCGAAAGCCGCTCTGAACATCATATCGCAACCGGGCATTCCCAAACCGCTCACCACCCATTGCAAATTCTTTATTCTCCTGAACAGTGAAGGCGACAAGGCAGCGATCGCATTTGTCCATAGCGTGCTCGCACATGACCCCAAAGATGCCGGCACGATCGGCGATGTGGGCTTCATGCTGAGCCACACCAGCGCCGTTGATGAGGCCATGGACGATTATGAAAAGGCGCTTCACTCGCACCAATTCGGCTTCGGTTTCTATCCGGGAAAATCCGCGCCGCAGAGTTTCCTGAACTCGCCGCGCTGGATCGCGTTCACGCAGGATCCAAAATATCGTGCCTGGGCGGCGGCGCGCGAACGGGCAAAACAACAATTATAGGCCGCTAGCGGCGTCAAAATCCGGCGTGGTGGAGAACGCGCTGCGGCGAAGGGCGGTTGGTGGGCCCGGTAGGATTCGAACCTACGACCAAGCCGTTATGAGCGGCCGGCTCTAACCAGGCTGAGCTACAGGCCCCACCGCCGGCGCTTCTAGCAGGAAATCCCCAAAGGGTAATCCCTCCCCGTTCGGCGGACATAAGCCCGTTTCCGCGCCTATGATCCGACACGGCGGCGCCGTTATTCCGCCGCAGGCGGGGACGAGCCTGCGCGCCTATTCGATCGGGAGTCATTTCATGGGACGCTTTATTTCCAGGATAGTTTCGCGCGGCGCTTTGCTTGGCGGCGCGGGCTTGGCGCTGGCGCTGTTTGCCGGGCCGCTCACGGCGCAGGCCGCGACCGACAGCGACGACACATCGCGCATCATCACCGTATCGGGCCAGGGCGAAGTGCGCGCCGCACCCGATGAGGCCGTGCTCTCCGCCGGTGTCGTCAGCAGCGCGCGCACTGCCGCCGCGGCGCTGGCCGCCAATTCCAGGGCGATGAACGCGGTCTTCGCCACCCTGCGCAATGCGGGCATCGCGGAAAAATCGATGCAGACATCCGGCTTCAGTGTTTCGCCGCAATACGTCACCGACAAGAACGGGGCGCAGACGCCCCATATCAGCGGCTATGACGTCTCCAATACCGTCACCGTCACGGTGGACGATCTGTCGAAGGTGGGACCGACGCTGGATGCGCTGGTCGCATCGGGCGCCAATTCCATCGGCGACATCGCCTTCACCATCAAAAACCCGAAACAGGCGATGGCGCAGGCACGCGCCGACGCGGTGGCCGATGCGATCGCGCGGGCGCAGACGCTGGCCAAAGCGGCGGGCGTGACACTGGGTCCCATCACCGCGATCAGCGAAAACAGCGGATATGAACCGCCGCGTCCGATGTACCGCATGGCGGCGATGGCGGTGGGGGCCGCGGCGCCGACACCCATCGCGGCCGGCGAACAGAGCGTGACGGCGGGCGTTTCCATCACCTGGGCCATCCATTGAGACGCCTTGCCTAGCGCCCGGCATTCTGTGACTTATTGGCCCGGTTGCTTCGCCGTTCCCGGATGCCAATATGCTGCGCTGGTTCCAAGCCATTATGCCCAAGGAAGAGCGCTTTTTCGCGCTTTTCGACCGCCATGCCGCCGTGCTGGTGGAGGGGGCGCTGGCGCTGCGCGTGCTGCTGAATGGCGGCGCCGGCGTGTCCGATGCCGCCCGCAAGGTCATGGATTTCGAAAATCAGGCAGACGCCATCGCGCGCGATGTGCTGCTGCTGACGCGACGCTCGTTCATCACGCCGTTCGACCGCAGCGACATCAAGGACCTCATCAACACGCTCGATGACGCCATCGACCAAATGCAAAAGACGGCCAAGGCGATCCTTCTGTTCGAGGTGGACAGCTTCGAGCCGGAAATGGCCCAGATGGGCGACAGCATCGTCTCCGCCGCGAAGCTGGCGGTCGAAGGCGTCGCGCTTCTGGGATCGCTGCGCGAGAACTCCGCCAAGCTGCACACCATCACCGAGGAAATCGTGCGTCTGGAAGACAGCGCCGACAGCCTCAACGACGCCGGGATCAAGGCGCTGTTCAAGCGTCACCGCGACGGCAATGCGATGGACTACATCATCGGCGTCGAAATCTACGATCATCTGGAAAAAGTGATGGATCGTTTCGAGGACGTGGCCAACCGCATCAGCGGCATCGTGATCGAACAGGTCTGAAATGAGCGCATTGCTCATTGCCCTTATCGCCGTCGCGCTGGGCTTCGATTTCCTGAACGGGCGCAACGACGCGGCCAATTCCATCGCCACCATCGTCTCCACCCGCGTGCTCTCGCCGCGCTATGCGGTGGCTTGGGCCGCGTTTTTCAATTTCATCGCCTTCCTGATCTTCGGATTGCACGTCGCCGGCACCATCGGCACCGGCATCATCTCTGCCAGCACCATTACCGATCAGGTGATTTTCGGCGCCCTTGCCGGCGCCATCGGCTGGCAGATCACGACCGGCTATTTCGGCATCCCCTCCAGCTCGTCGCACGCGCTGGTCGGCGGGCTGGTCGGCGCGGGCGTCGCGCATGGCGGGTTGCACGTCATCGTCTGGACGGGCCTCGGCAAAACCATCGCCGCCATCGCGCTGTCGCCGGTGACCGGCCTTGTCATTGCGTTGCTGCTGGTGCTGGCCGTGTCCTGGGCGTTTGTGCGCGCCACGCCGTCGCGCGTGGACGGAATCTTCCGCCGCGTGCAGTTCATCTCCGCTTCGCTTTATTCGCTAGGTCATGGCGGCAACGATGCGCAGAAGACGATGGGCGTGATCACCGCGCTGCTCTTCGCGCATGGCGCACTGCATGGCGTCTTCCACGTTCCGCTCTGGGTCGTGATCGCCTGCAATGGCGCGATGGCGCTGGGGACTTTGCTTGGCGGCTGGAAGATTGTGCGTACGATGGGTTCGCGAATC
>DATCFN010000003.1:0-6504 GCA_036509475.1 Rhizomicrobium sp.
AGCCGATACTCGTCGATCAACTCGCCCACGCTGTGCGCCAGCTCGGGTCCAGCGACTTCAATCTCACCACCATGCTGCGCCTTCAGATCGCGGACCGCCGCGACGCCATCCGCGAAGAGCGTGGCGTTGGGACCAGCCACCTTCAACGAACGCGAGACCACCCACTTCGGCTTGCTCCGCCAAACGGCCGCGAATTCGCGATCCTGCGCGTCCCAATCGGGCTGGTCTTCATCCCAATACCGCATCACCTCATACATGCGCCGGCCATACACCATGCCGGTGATGCTTCGCACATGCTCGGTGAAGTGGCGATAGACGTCCGGCGGCGGCGGCCCCAGCGCCATGTGGTCGACATAACCATCCAGCGACAGTTGCATTCCGAAAACGATCTTTGCCACGGAGTGTCCTTTATGGCCGGAGATTGGCGGTCGGAAACTCCGGATCGCTCTCGGCCCCGGCCAGCAAATCCACCGAGCGCAACCGACACGCCAGCCCCATCTCCTCCATGAGCCAGATGACGCGGAAGCCGCGGCCTTCGCCGAAGACGGTGATCATGGGTGCGAGCCTTTGTTATCGGAGAAATTCTTCGAAGTGACGCAAAGATTTTTCCTGTTACGGCGCAACAGTTTGACTATCCGGCGCAAAGTCCTCGGTTTTCACAACCGCTCCAGTACGAGTGTCGATCCACTCAGCTTTCGTGAAACTTACAGCAATGAAGTACTGTTTGATCCAAATGTCTTCAGGTTCGGAGACTGTGGCATCGGTTATGATATCGTGTTCGCTGATTACCGAGCCGTTGATGGCATAAACACCGCTCGCTTTATTGACGGTACCGGATATGCGCAAACGGAGCGCTTTGCTTAGATTCTGCGCTTCAGCGCCATCAAGCGTCGTTACGAAGGAAATTGGCTTACGCGAAAAGGAATTTCCCGGGTTTTCGATTCCATAAATGTTTCCTCTGGTTTGGACTATCACCGCCGAAGCGCCAAAGCCGTTTCGTCCCACGTAGCGAGATTCTGTCGTCTTCCGATCGAGAGTAAATCCATCCGTAAATGTTGGAGTTTCAACAGTGAGATTGTGGGTAGCTTTATCGTAGTCCGTGCTGAGTTCGGCGGCGGAAAGTGTAGTTGTGAAATTTCGCCCAATATATTTTACTGTTGGATCATCACTAAATTTGTCTGCCGACGCCGTAGATGCCAACTTCGCGATAGCGACAAGATCATCAGCGTTTAGAACACCTGTATCGGGAATAAAGTGCGAGACTTTGGCCGTTGACGGATGCTTTGAGGTTGCAGCAACGGATATACTGAATGTTCCAGCGAAAATAGCAGTAAAACCAATAGCTATTACGACTGCAGTTTTGCGAATGTTCATGAGCCCCTCTGCCAATAACTGGCTCCTTGGAAACCAATCACATAAAATTAAATGCACGAATGGACTATAATTCCAATGCCGCGGGACTTGCTACACAGATGTTTTTGGTTCGTAACGGTATTCTCGCAAACGCTTGCGCGCACGTTCCAATTCCTCCGATAAGAAGAGAGTGTGCCATCTTAAATTCTCCACGACGACTGCCTCGACCGTAAGGTCCAAACGCTTGCGTAGGCACAGTTCAGTGTATCCGTCCGATGGGCGCGCAGCATTTATCAGGGTCTTTGCGGTCGCCCTACCACCATTGTCTGTGATCATCTGAAGAAAAATCGTCGCGTTATATTTCGCCTCCGCCTTAGCCCGGCGATAAATATCGAACATCGCTTCTGTAAATTGTGCTTCTAGGTCTGCCATCAATACGATCTCCACGTCCCGGCCAATCGCCACCAGCAATGGCTTCATTTTGGTATTTAATCTTCGCTTGTCGCCGCAACGCCATCGCGTATCGCCGCTTCCAGCGTGTCGACGTTTATATCTTTCAGCGCTTTGAACTTGATGCAGTAGCCGGTCACGCTCGCTCTGCCGAGTTTCTTTGCGTAGGTCCTGGCGAGATATGTCTTGTCGTCGAGCCCCATAATGTAGACCGAGATTCCGACTGTGTTCGCACTGAGGCCGATCTGGTAAAACTCGCGGGTTTTGCCGCCCGCATATTTCATGGTCTGAAGCCCGTATCCGATATTGGGATTGGTGACGGTCTTGCCGGAGCTGTCTTTACCATCCAGGAACCACAACTTGCATCGCGGCATCGCTTTGCGAATGAGGCGGTGCAACGCCTGTATGTCGCCGCGCTTCGGCTCAGGCTGGCCGGCGATATAGGTTTCGATTTGCTTTTGTATTTGCATCGGAAAGATCGAGCGACGGGTTGCTGATCAAGAATAGTACAGATCAAGCTATCGCATTTCCGGCTTACGGCGCTTGACTTTCCCGACAAATGTTCTTACTTTGTTCTACTGGAGATTTTGCCGGTTGCGCAGGCATGCGTTGCGGCCAACAGGAGAATTGCGCCTTGTGCGAAGTCGAGAGACAGGGGGACGCCCCCCACAAAAAAGCGCAAAAACCGCAATTCAACTATCAAGGTTTTGCGGAGGGCCAGCCAAAGACAGCCAGATATTGAGAAAGGAGTAAACCTGAAATCGAAAAATCGACATTCAATTCGGAAAGCTCACTCCCACTCAATCGTCCCAGGCGGTTTGCTGGTCACGTCGTACACCACGCGGTTCACGCCGCGGACTTCGTTGACGAGGCGGGTGGAGACGCGCGCCAAGAACGAATGCTCGAACGGATAGTAATCCGCCGTCATGCCGTCGCTTGAGGTGACGGCGCGCAACGCCAGCACGTAATCATATGTGCGGCCATCGCCCATCACGCCCACGCTGCGCACGGGCAGCAGCACGGCGAATGCCTGCCAGATCTTGTCGTAGAGACCGGCCTTGCGGATTTCGTCGAGATAGACGGTGTCGGCCTTGCGCAGGATTTCGAGTTTCGTGGCCGTGATCTCGCCCGGCACGCGGATGGCGAGGCCCGGCCCCGGGAACGGGTGACGGCCCACGAATGTTTCCGGCAAGCCCAGCTCGCGGCCCAGCGCGCGCACTTCATCCTTGAAGAGTTCGCGCAGCGGTTCGACCAGCTTCATCTTCATGCGCGCGGGCAAGCCGCCGACATTGTGATGCGACTTGATGGTGACGGATGGCCCGCCCGTCGCGCTCACGCTTTCGATCACGTCGGGATAGAGCGTGCCTTGCGCGAGAAATTCCGCGCCGCCGATCTTCGCGGCCTCGCCATCGAACACATCGATGAAGGTCGAGCCGATGATCTTGCGCTTCTGCTCCGGATCGCTGACGTCTTCGAGACGGCCCAGGAACAGATCGGCGGCCTCCGCATGGATCAGCGGAATGTTGTAATGGCCCTTGAACAGCGAGACGACTTCCTCGCTCTCGCCCGCGCGCATCAATCCGGTATCGACGAAGATGCAGGTGAGCTGATCGCCGATGGCTTCGTGGATCAGCACCGCGGCGACGGAGGAATCCACGCCGCCGGATAATCCGCAGATCACTTTGCCTTTGCCGACCTGTGCGCGGATTTTCTCGATCTCGCGCTGGCGGAAGGCATGCATGTTCCATGTCGGTGCGATGCCCGCGATGGCGATGAAGTTCTTGAGGATGGTCGCGCCGCGCGGTGTGTGCGCCACTTCGGGATGGAACTGCACGCCGTAGAAATGCTTCGCCTCGTTGGCGATGGCAGCGTATGGCGAGCTTTCGCTGGTGGCGATCACTTCGAAGCCGGGTGGGATGGCGGTGATCTTGTCGCCGTGGCTCATCCACACCGGCTCGTTGCCGCTCGCATCGCCGAGGCCCGCGAGCAGCGGCGATTTCTTGTCGATATGAATATCGGCGCGGCCGAATTCTCTGGTGTGCCCGCCTTCCACCTTGCCGCCGAGCTGCGCGCTCATCGTCATCTCGCCGTAACAGATGCCGAGAACGGGCACGCCCATCTCGAACACTTTTTGCGGCGCGCGCGGGCTATCGTGTTCGGTGACGCTGGCGGGACCGCCCGACAGGATGATCGCCTGTGGCGCATCCGTCAGCGCGGCTTCCGCTTTGTTGTAGGGGACGATTTCGCAATACACGCCCGCCTCGCGCACGCGCCGCGCGATGAGCTGGGTAACTTGCGATCCGAAGTCGATGATGAGGAGGGGAGCTGCCATGACCGGATTTATCAGAGCGCCCGAAGCGCTGTCCAGCATGGCGTGCGCGGCGCGGGATTGCGCCGGAAATGGCTTGTTTTACAAACGAAAACCCCGGCCCGATTCGCTCGGGCCGGGGCATCGGCGCTCCACAATGGGTATTTTTTTAGCGATAGCTCGCCGAGGTCACGTCCGTATCGCGGTTGTAACGGATCGTCACTTCAGACACCGAACACAGATCGATTTGGCTCCATTCGGCGGAAGAGTTGTCGTCTTCATAGACCACCTTCAGATCCCAATGGCAGGGATGCTGATGACGGTGGAAATGAATGGCGATCTGGCGCGCGGTACCCAGCGTGCCATCACCCAGCACATCTTCCTGCCAGTCATTGGCACGGCTCGGCGAAACATAGACTTCGCTGATCGTGTAACCGGTGCGGTTGACGAGCGTGAAGTCTTGCTTACCGTTTTCATCTGCCATGCTCGCTGCGGGCATAAGCAGAATTGCGGCGGCCGCAGCCACCATCGATATCAAACCAGTAAATTTCATTGGTAGGACCCCCTTCGATTGAAGTCGAAAGGATGGCCTTGGCGTCCGGAAAAATGCAATTGCACGCGATCACACATCGCTGAACATTTTTGGCGCAGCGTGTGATGTTAACCGTAGCCGCCCGCGCAGGAGCGCCTATTTCCGTTGCAGCACGGCGGCGAAGAAGCCGTCGGTGCCGGTGGAAAGCGGCGTGGCGTTGAAGAACGTAGCCATGCCGAGGAGCGCTTCGCTGCAGGTTGATTCGCGCCAGAGCTGTGCGGCGGGCAGCACCGCGAATTTCGGATGCCGTTCGAGGAAGGCCGCCACCCGGTCTTCATTTTCGCGCGGCAGGAACGAGCATGTCGCGTAGACGATGCGCGCCTTGCCGGCTGCACGCGCGACGGCCTGATCCAGCAACATGTCCTGAAGCGCGTTCAATTCGTTTAGACGCTCGGGCGTCAGGCGCCATTTGTTTTCCGGGGCGCGCCGCCACGTCCCCGATCCGCTGCACGGCGCATCCAGAAAGACGAGGTCGTAAGGACGTGACGGCGGTCTTGTGCCGGCGTGAATCTGTATGATGGAGACGCCTGCCCGCTCGGCGCGCGGTGCAATCTGGCGCAAGCGTCCTTCGTCGATGTCATGCGCGGTGATCTCGCCGGTGTTGTTCATATCGGCGGCCAGCGCCAGCGCCTTGCCGCCTGCCCCCGCCGCCAGATCCAGAACCTTCATGCCGGGCTTTGCCGCGGCCAGCGCAACGGCGATCTGTGCCGCTTCATCCTGAAATTCGAACGCGCCGCTTTCGAACAATTTGGTTTTGCTGAGCGCGGCAGAGCCTTCGCCGGACGGAATGCGCATGGCGTGGGGCGAATGGCGCGACGGCTCGACCTGATAGCCCTCGCCGCGCAAAGCGGCGAGAACATCTTCGCGGCTGGCTTTCAGCGTGTTGACGCGCATGTCGATGGGCGCGCGCAGCAGCATCGCCTTCATTTCATCGGCGGCGCGTCCGGCGAAAGCACGGCCGATCTCATCTTCGAGAAATTGCGGATATTCGCCGCGAATGTTCGCGGCGGCTTCACCCGACGGCGGCGCGATCAAAGCGGCACGTTCTTCGTCGGTCAGGATCGCGGGATCGTGCCCGTCGCCGCTGAACAGCGCGGAGATTTCATCGACACCCTGTCCTTCCTGCGTGAGCGACGCGATCACCAGCAAGCGTGGCGCTTCGCTGCCCATGCGCCAGGCAAACGACGCGCGGTGGCGGAAGGTGGAATAGACGCGCTCCGTCACGCTGGCGCGGTCCTTCGATCCGGCATAGCGGCGGGCGCGGAAGAATTCACGGATGAAGCGGTCCGCCGGCAGGCGGCTCACATTCAGACCTTCCAGAATTTCGATTGCCGCCTGGATGCGCGCCGCGGGGCGCAACTACGAACCGCTCGGATAGTTGGGGCTTTCGCGCGTCACCACGACATCGTGGACGTGGCTCTCGCGCAGCCCAGCACCGGTGATGCGCACGAAGTTTGCGCGTTTGTGGAAGTCCGCGATGGTCTTGGAGCCGGTGTAGCCCATCGCCGCGCGCAAGCCGCCGATGATCTGATGCACGACATTGGCGACGGGGCCTTTGTAGGCGACCTGGCCCTCGACGCCTTCGGGAACCAGCTTCAGCTGATCCTGAACCTCGGCCTGGAAATAGCGATCAGCAGAGCCCCGCGCCATCGCGCCCAGCGAGCCCATGCCGCGATAACCTTTGTAGGAACGGCCCTGATAGAGAAACACCTCGCCGGGCGCTTCTTCCGTGCCGGCCAGCAACGATCCGACCATCGCGACATCCGCGCCCGCCGCGATCGCTTTGGCCAGATCGCCGGAG
>DATCFN010000004.1:0-20062 GCA_036509475.1 Rhizomicrobium sp.
GAACTCGCAAAGCGCGCGATAGGCTTTGCTCTTGGCGTCCGCGATATTGCCGGCATGCACGACCAGCTTTGCCAGCAATGAATCGAAGCGCACGCTGGTTTGATAACCCTGATAGCCGAAGCCATCGACGCGGATGCCGCGCCCCGAAGGCGGCTCGTAGGCGGTGAGTGTTCCGCCGGCCGGCTTGACGCCGCCGTCCGCCGTCATGGTTTCCAGATTGATGCGCGCCTGAATGGCGACGCCGCGCGGCTGGGGAATTTCAGGTTGGGTCAGATGCAGATATTTCAGCGTCTGGCCCTGTGCGATGCGCAGCTGGATATGAACCAGATCGAGCCCGGTGATTTCTTCGGTGACGGTGTGTTCGACCTGTAGCCTGGCATTGGCTTCGATAAAGGCGAAACGGCCGCTTTGCGCGTCGACCAGAAATTCAATGGTGCCGAGGTTTCTATATTTTGCCGCTTCGCCAAGCGCGATAGCGGCCTCGAACAGCGCTTTCCGCGCTTTCTCCGGAACATCGCTTGCGGGCGCAATTTCGATGATTTTCTGGCGCTGCCGCTGAAGCGAACATTCGCGGTCCCACAGATGCGACACGGCCTTACCGTCACCTACGATCTGCACTTCGACGTGGCGCGCATGCGGGAAAAACTCTTCGGCATACAAAGCGCCGTTTCCGAATGCCGCTTTTGCTTCGGACTCGCAGCGCGCATAGGCCTGTTCGAGGTCCGCTGCGACCAGCACCGGGCGCATGCCGCGTCCGCCGCCGCCGGCCACGGCTTTCAGCATGATGGCGCCGGTCTTTTCCAGAAACTTGCGCGCTTCATCCACGGTGATGCCGCCGCGCGTTCCGGGCATCACGGGGACCTTCACAAATTCGGCCAATTCGCGCGCACGGCCCTTGTCGCCAAACAACGCCAGCGACTCTGGCGAGGGGCCGACAAACACGATCCCGGCCTTCGCACAGGCTGTCGCGAAACCGGCGTTCTCGCTGAGAAAGCCATAGCCCGGATGGATCGTGTCCGCGCCGGCTTCACGCGCAATCGTGAGAATCGCGGCAATGTCGAGATAGGCCGCAGCACCTTTGCCCGGCAGCGCACGCGCCTCATTCGCCTTACGCGTGTGCAATGAAAGCGCGTCGTCTTCCGAGAATACGGCAATCGTGTCGATCCCCATTTCGGCGGCGCTGCGTGCCACACGAATGGCGATCTCGCCGCGATTGGCGATCAAAAGTTTCTTCATCTTGCCGGATCCTGCGTGCGATAGCGGTCAGCGGGAGCAAACGGCATCGGTGGGCGCTCCTGCAAGGGAAAATGCTCAATGAATGGGCTGCTATGCGGATGCTGCCGCCACGGAAGCGCTTGCGCAGGCAAGGAAATTGGCCGGATAATAATGCCAACAGGTCCGGCAAGGCTCGCGCCGCCGAGAACCTGAAAATATCAGCACAGGGAGTGTGCATGCCTTGGAGTTATGGTGACCAGCTGGATGCCGTTGCCGATGCGGTGCGGCCCGATGCCCCTGCCTTCATTCACGGCGACAAGCGGATCAACTGGTCCGACGCATCGAAGCGGATGAACAATCTGGCGCGCGGGCTGGCGGAACGCGGCGCGAAACCGGGCGACAAGGTCGCGTTCTATCTGCGCAACGGCACCGAATATATGGAAGCGACGGGCGCCTGCTACCTTGGCCGTTTCGTCCATGTGAATATCAATTATCGCTATAAGCCGGACGAGGTCCGCTACATCCTCGACAATTCCGATGCCGTGGCGCTGATCTATGGCAGCGAGTTTCGCGATGCGGTTGACGAGATTCGCGGTAAGCTTCCACACATCAAGTCATTCATCGAAGTCGGCGAGGACTCGGCGGACTTCGCGGAGGGTTACGAAACGCTTGCCACCACCGGCGACGGATCGAAGCTGGGCCTCAAGCGGTCGCAAGACGACATGCTCTTTATATACACGGGCGGCACCACGGGCATGCCCAAGGGCGTGATGTGGGCGCATGGCGATCTCATCCGCATCTGGCAGACACGGCTCGCGCGGGTGGTTGGCATATCGCCGGATTCCATTCCGACCTTTGCCGCCATGGTGAAGGCAACCCCAGTCGGCCCGGTATGTTTGCCGGCCTGTCCGTTGATGCATGGCACGGGCTTCATCTCCGCTTCGACGGCGATGTTGTCTGGCGGCTGCGTGGTAACGGTGGACAATCGCTCGCTCGATTCTGCCGCCATCTGGAGCGCGGTGGAGAAGCATAAAGTTTCCAGCATCGCCATCGTCGGCGATCCGTTTGCGAAACCGTTGCTGAAGGAGCTGGACGATAACCCCGGCAAATACAATATGTCGTCGGTACTGGCGATGAATTCATCCGGCGCGATGTGGAGCGTGGAGGTGAAGCGTGGGCTGCTGAAACACATTCCGCAACTCACTATCACCGACAGCTTCGCCTCGACGGAAGCGATGGGCATGGGCTCGTCGGTGATGACCAAGGACAACGAAGTGCAGACGGCAGCTTTCCAACTGCTCGACCATGCCATCGTCATCGACGAGGACAACAGACGGATCGAACCGGGCAGCGGAAAATCCGGGCGCGTCGCGCTCGGCGGACCGCTGCCGCAGGGTTATTACAAAGACCCGGAGAAGACGGCACGCACCTTCGTCACCATCGGCAATATGCGCTATTCGATCCCCGGCGATCACGCGCGCGTCGAAGCGGACGGTGCCATCACGCTTCTGGGCCGCGGTAATAACTGCATCAACACCGCCGGCGAAAAGGTTTTCCCGGAAGAGGTTGAGGAGGCGTTGAAAACGCATCCCGCCATCGAAGATGCGCTTGTCTTGGGTGTGCCGGACGAAAAATGGGGGCAGGCGATCACCGGCTTGGTGAAACTGTCGCCGGACGGCGTGTTCGACGAACAGGCGCTGCGCGATCATGTGCGCGCGCAACTGGCAGGCTACAAAACGCCCAAGCGCATTCTTATTTCGGAAGTGAACCTGCGCGCCCCCAATGGCAAGGCCGATTACAAAAGCGCCAAGGACTTCGCGATCCTGACGCTCGGCATTCCGGCATAACGCAAAAAGCAGCGCGGGAGAACGCACCCATGAAGTTCACCTGGTTCAACCTGATGCCGTGGCCCTATCTGCCGGACGATTTCCGGGAGAAGAACCGCTCCGTGTGGGTGGACATCAACTCGCGGCTGTTCGATCCGGTGAAGAGCAACGAGGTCTACAACACCTATATGGACCTGCTGGAATATGCCGGAACGCTGGGCTTCGACGGCATTGGTGTGAACGAGCATCATCAGAACGGCTATGGCATCATGCCGAGCCCCAATATCATTGCGGCGGGGCTGGCGCGGCGCACGAAGGATGTTGGCCTTGTGGTGCTCGGAAATTCCATCGCGCTCTACAATCCGCCGATCCGCGTGGCCGAAGAATTCGCGATGCTGGATTGTATCTCCGGTGGGCGGCTGGTCGCGGGCTTTCCCGTCGGCACGTCGATGGACACGAATTATTGCTACGGCCAGATCCCGGCGCTGACGCGGGAGAAATACCAGGAAGCGCACGACCTGATCCGCAAGGCATGGAGCGAACCCGATCCCTTCGCGTGGAACGGCCGTTATACCAAGCTGCGCCATGTGAACATTTGGCCGCGCCCGATCCAGAATCCGCCACCGATCCACATTCCCGGCGGCGGCAGTGTCGAGACGTATGACTTCTGCATCGACAACACCTATTCCTATTCTTACCTGTCGTTCAGCGGTTATCTGCGCGCCAAGGCGTTGATGGATGGTTATTGGCGGCGCGTGGAAGAGCGCGGTGCGCCGGATGCTTCTCCCTATCGCGCCGGTTTTGCGCAAACGATCTGCGTGGCGGAGACGGACGCCGAAGCGCGCAAGCTTTACGAAAAGCACATTCTCTATTTCTACAATCGCTGCCTGCATGTGTTCGCCGGTTTCGCGGATGCGCCGGGCTATCGCACCATCAAGACGATCCAGACTGGCGCGCTCTCGCAATACGCCCCGCCAAAAGGGTACGCCAACGTGACATGGGAAGAATTGATCGAAGGCGGTCACGTCATCGCCGGATCGCCGGAGACCGTGCGCCAGCGCATGGAAGACCTGATCACGACGCTGCGCGTGGGCAACATCTTCTGCCTGATGCATGTGGGCGACATGCCCAAAGAGAAGGCGATGTATTCCACGCAGCTTTTCGCCGAGAAGGTGATGCCCAAGCTGCGCCACTTCTTCCCCGAATTCGAGAACGACAGCCGTTTCTGGTGCCATCCCATCGCCAACCAGGCGAAACCGGGAAGCCTGCCCAATGCGAAGACGGCCCCGATGATGGCGGGAGAATAAGATGGTGTTGGCTCTCAAGACCGTCGCCGCGCCCCGCGTTCCGGTTCGCTATTACGAAGGTGGCAGCGGAACGCCGCTGGTCTTCCTGCATGGCGCCGGCGGCGTGTTGCCGGGTGATCCTTTTCTCGAGAGGCTCTCTCAGAAATATCATCTCTATGCACCGCTGCTGCCTGGTTACGGCGATAGCGAGGAATGCGGCGAGATTCGCGACATGCTCGACTTCACCCTGCACACAGCGGATGTGATCGACGCGCTGGGATTGAAAGATCCGATCTTGGTCGGCCACTCCATGGGCGGCATGATCGCGGCGGAGATGGCGGCGATTGCGCCGCACGATACGACACGGCTGGGCCTCATCTGCCCGGCGGGATTGTGGATGGACGATCATCCGATCCCCGATCTCTTCGCCACCATGCCGTATGAATATCCCAACCTGCTTTTCCACGATGCGCAGATGGGTGCAGCGTTGCTCACAGCAAACACGCGCATCGACGACCCGGAATGGCTGAAAGCGTTTCTCGTCACCAATGCGCGCCAGCTCGGCATGGCAGGTAAGATTCTGTTTCCGATTCCGGAGCGCGGATTGTCTTCGCGGCTTTATCGCATCAGGGCGAAGACGCTGCTCATCTGGGGCGACAGCGACCGGCTGATCTCGCCGATTTATGCGCAGGCGTGGAAGAAGGGCATCAAGGACGCGGAACTGGTCGCGATCCCCGAAGCCGGCCACATGGTCACCATTGAAAAGACGGATCAGGTCGTGAGCGCGCTCGCGCGGTTGGGTTAGGAGAAGGCTATGGCGGAATTCGGTCTTGTGATCCGTGGCGGCAATGTCGCTGATGGTCTAGGCGGACCGCCGCGCGTCGCCGATGTCGCGGTGAAGAACGGCAGGATCGCGGCCGTCGGAAAGGTTGCGGGCAAGGGCGTCGAAGAGATCGATGCCAAAGGGCTGCTCGTCACACCCGGCTTCGTGGACATTCATACACATTACGACGGTCAGGCGACGTGGGATTCGCGGCTCGCGCCGTCGAGCTGGCACGGCGTCACGACGGCGGTGATGGGCAACTGCGGCGTCGGCTTCGCGCCGGTGCGCCGTGAAGATCACGGCCGCCTGATCGAATTGATGGAAGGCGTCGAAGACATTCCCGGTGCAGCCTTGCACGAAGGCCTGAAGTGGAACTGGGAAAGTTTCGGCGATTATATGGACGCGCTGGCGGAACGCCCGCGCGACATCGATCTCTGCGCGCAGCTCGCGCACGGTCCCTTGCGTGTCTATGTGATGGGCGAGCGCGGCGCAAACCTGGATGCGGCGACGGACAACGACATCGCGCAGATGCGCAGACTAACAGCGGAGGCGATGCGCGCGGGTGCGATCGGCTTCACCACCTCGCGCACGCTGAACCATCGCACCGTGCATGGCGATCCCACGCCGGGCCTGCGCGCGACGCAGGCCGAGCTGCTGGGCATCGCGATGGGCATGAAAGACGCGGGCAGCGGCGTGATCGAGCTGATCTCCGATTTCGACACGCCTGATCCCTTGACCGAATTTTCGATGATCCGCGGGCTGGTCGCCGAAAGCGGCCGGCCGCTGTCGCTTTCGCTGGCACAAGCTGGGCCGAACCCGGATGGCTGGAAAGGCCTGCTCGGCCTGATCGCGCAGGCGTCGCAGGATGGGCTGCCGATCCGTGCGCAAGTCGCGCCGCGCCCCGTCGGTTTGTTGCTGGGCCTGCAGGGCACGATCAATCCGTTCATTGCCCATGAAGCCTTCGCCGCGATCAAGGACAAGCCGCTGGCGCAGAAAGTTGCGGCCATGCGCGATCCATCTTTCCGTGCCCGCATCATGGCGGAGAATGCCGCGAAGCAGACCCATCCGCTCGCGCGCCGCGTCATGCAATTCGATCAGATCTATCCGCTCGGCAATCCGCCGGATTATGAGCCGCCGCGCGACACTGCCATCGGTATGCAGGCGCGGCGCGAGGGCAGGGACGCGGCCGAGATCGCCTATGACATGCTGCTGGAAGACGACGGCCGCGCCTTCCTGTTCTCGCCCTTCGCCAACTACAGCAACTACAACCTGGATTGCTGCGGCGAGATGATCGCGCATCCCGACACGGTGATGGGCCTCGGCGACGGCGGCGCGCATGTCGGCATTATCTCCGACGCCAGCTATACAACTTATCTGCTGACGCACTGGGGCCGTGACCGCGCACATGGCCGCTTCGATCTGGGCTATCTGGTGAAGCGGTTGACGGCTGACACCGCGCGCGCCGTGGGCCTGATGGATCGCGGCATCCTCGCGCCGGGCATGAAGGCGGATATCAACGTCATCGATTTCGACAGACTGCGCGTGAACGCGCCGACCATGGCGTTCGATCTCCCCGCGGGCGGCAAGCGCTTGTTACAAGACGCGGAGGGTTACGTCGCCACGATCGTTTCCGGGCAGACGATCTATCGGGGTGGCAAGGAAACCGGTGCGCTGCCCGGCAGATTGGTGCGCGGACCGCAGGCGGCGCCGAACTAGGCCGGCTTCAGCCGATAGTGGCTGACGCCCCAGGCGTTACCGTTGTCGTAGCCGAACATTTCTGCCGTCGCGAGGAAGAACATGCGCCAGCGGCGACGCCATAGGGCTGCGTCTTCGCCGTAGACCTCGCGTAGCACGCGATTGATCGGCGTCTTGTTGCGGTCGAAATTTTCCAGCCATTGCATCGCGGTGCGACGGTAGTGCGTGCCGTTCCAGCGCCATTCGTCTTCCACCGTGAACAATTCCGGAAAGCAGTGGATCAGGCCGTGGCTCGGCATGATGCCGCCGGTAAAGAAATGTTGCGCGATCCAGTCGGCCTTGTCGCCGTGATCGAAGCGGTAAGCGCCGTTCTTGTGTGTGAAGATGTGGATGAACAAACGGCCGTCCGGCTTCAGCCAGGTCTTCACGCGGCCCAACAGCGCATGCCAGTTCGCCATATGCTCAAACATCTCGACGGATATGACACGGTCGAACTTATCCGCCGTCTGAAACGCGTTCATATCGGCGGTGATGATCTCGACATTGGAAAGATTCCGCACGCGCGCCTGCGATTCGATATATTGACGCTGTGGGGCGGAATTGGAGACCGCCGTAATGCGCGCATTCGGATAGTGCTCCGCCATCCACAGGGTCAGCGATCCCCAGCCACAACCGAGTTCCAGAATGCGCAGCCCGTCGGCAAGCCCGGCGTGGTTCGCTGTTTCGGCGAGCGCGATCTCTTCCGCCTGCGCCAATGTCTCCTTGCCCGTGGGATAGAGGCAGCTCGAATATTTGCGGCGCGGTCCCAGGCAGGCCGCGAAGAATTCCGGTGGCAGTTCATAATGCTGCTCGTTCGCCGCGTCCGCATGTTCGGCGATGGGATGGGCGTCCATGTCCTGCGCGAAAGCAGCTTCTTCCACACCGTCGAAGCCCGCGAATTTTCGGTCACTGGCAGAGATCAGCCGCCGCATGCCGGCCGTGATCAAAATATCCGGCAGCGGCGCGCGCTCGGCGAGCTGGCCGCCCAAGGTCGCGAAATTCATGGCTCTGGCCCTCGATGTTCCAATGTTCCTACGCGGCCGGCGGGCGAAAGGATCACCCGCTTTGAAGCCCAATGAATCTGGAATTGCTTGACGGGAAGATAGTTTCATCTGAAACTATCGTGGAATCGCGTGATAACGGAGAACGGCATGGCGCAGCAGCTTTGGGAAAACCCGATCGGGACGGACGGTTTCGAATTCGTCGAATACACCGCGCCTGACACTGCCGCGCTGCGCAAATTCTTCGAGCAGATGGGCTTTCGCGCCGTCGCTAAGCACCGTTCGAAGGACGTGACCCTCTATCGCCAGGGCGAGACAAACTTCGTCGTCAATGCCGAACCGGATAGTCACGGCGCGCGCTTTGCCAAGGAGCACGGGCCGAGCGCCTGTGCGATGGCGTTCCGCGTGAAGGACGCCGCAAAGGCTTACGCCAAGCTCATCGAACTTGGCGCGACGCCATTCGAAAATCACGTCGGCCCAATGGAATTGAACATTCCGGCCATCGAAGGAATTGGCGGCAGCGTCATCTATCTGGTGGACCGCTATGGCGACCGCTCGATCTACGACGTCGATTTCGTTCCCACCGATCCGGCCAGAGGATTTACGCATGACGGCGCGGGACTGACTTATATTGATCACGTCACGCACAACGTTTTTCGCGGGAACATGGAAAAATGGGCCGGCTTCTACGAGAAGCTGTTTAACTTCCGCGAAATTCGCTATTTCGATATCGAGGGCAAACTCACCGGCCTGAAATCGAAAGCGATGACGAGTCCCGACGGCAATATCCGGATTCCGATCAACGAATCCTCCGACGACAAGTCGCAGATTCACGAATATCTGGAGGAATATAAAGGCGAGGGCATCCAGCATATCGCACTCGGCACCGGCGACATCTACCAGTCGGTCGAAGTGTTGCAAAAGAAAGGGATACCCTTTCAGGACACGCCGGACACGTATTACGAACGCCTCGACAATCGCATAAAGGGGCACGGCGAAGACGTGCCGCGTCTCAAGCGCGATCGCATCCTGATGGATGGCGCACCGGAAGATACTGGTCTGCTGCTCCAGATATTCACGCAAAATTCCATCGGGCCGATCTTCTTTGAACTTATTCAGCGCAAGGGAAATGAAGGCTTCGGCGAAGGCAATTTCAAAGCGCTGTTCGAAAGCATCGAGGCCGACCAGATCAAGCGTGGGGTGTTGAAGGATACAAGCGCAGAGGCCCGGTAATCATGAGCAGCAATAACTGGATCGAATTTCCGCGCGTCGAAGGCGAGACCAGCCGGCAAGCCCATGCCGATCTCCCGCCTGGCACGTTTGAGCGCGAAATCGGGCGCGACGGGTTTTTCGGACCGGCTTCGCACATCTATCACCGGCATCCGCCGACGGGCTGGTCTTCTTTCGAAGGCCCCCTGCGGCCACGCGCTTTTGATGCCAAGAAAAGTGCGGAGCAGTCGTCTTCGCCATTCAAGGCGACGTCGCTGCTCAAGAACGCCAGCGTCATTTTTTCGATCTGGGCGACCGAGCGGGCCATGCCGGCGCTGGCGCGCAATTCGGACGGCGACGAATTGCTGTTCATCCATCAAGGTGACGGCGACCTGTTTTGCGATTTCGGACACCTGACCTATCGCGAAGGCGATTATGTTTTGCTGCCGCGCGGCACGATGTGGCGTCTGGAGCCGAAGAGCGCGACGGTCACGCTGCTGATCGAAGCGACGAACGGTTCCTACAAGCTGCCGGAGCGCGGTATTCTTGGTCCTCACGCGATCTTCGATCCGGCGGCGCTCGATACGCCGAAACTGGATGAGGCTTTCAAATCGCAGCGCGACGGCGAATGGAAGGTGCAGGTGAAACGGCGCGGCGAGATTTCCACAATCACCTATCCGTTTAATCCGCTGGATGCCGCCGGTTGGAAGGGAAATCTGATGCCGGTGAAGCTGAACTGGCGCGATATTCGCCCGGTGATCAGCCATCGCTATCATATTCCACCTTCCGTGCATTCGACGTTCGTGGCGGATCGCTTCGTGGTCTGCACCTTCGTGCCGCGCCCGATCGAAAGCGATCCGGGCGCCCTGAAGGTTCCGTTCTTTCATTCGAACGATGACTTCGACGAAGTGATCTTTTATCACGCGGGCGAGTTTTTCAGCCGCGACAATATTCATCCAGGCATGGTCACATGGCATCCCAACGGCTTCACCCACGGTCCGCATCCCAAAGCCTTCGCCGCAGGCGCCAAAGCCGCCAAGACCATGACCGATGAAGTGGCGGTCATGATCGATGCGCGCGATCCGCTGGACATGATGGCGGGCGCGGAAGCTGCTGAAGATCGGGGCTACGCCGACAGCTGGAAGCCGAAGTGAATTTACCGCTCACAAAATCGCGAAATTTCGCGAGCGCGTTTCGCCGCGACATTTCGCGACAAAGCCCTTCTGGCCGGAACCGGGTTCGCCACCGTTTAGTCGCGCGACGATCAAATCGCGTTGGGTGGGCAGTGAACGAGTCCTGGGTAAAAACGCGCGGGATTCCCATTTCGACGATTATCAGCGATGCCCGCTGGTTTCCGGAAGGGTTCGATCCGCGTTCGGGATTGATGAGTTTCATCGAGACGCAGCGCGACACGCTGGCGGAGCAGGTGTTTCTGGATGGACGCTGGGACCGTGGTGCGGCTCCGCATGTAAAAGTTCATTTGTTTGCCTTGGCAGAACGTCTTGCGGCGCGGCCGGTGTCGAAAAATCTCCACTTCCTCCGGCACACTGGCTTTTGTTGTTCCACTTTGCTCGCAAAGGCGTTGAACGCCCCGGCGCGAAATCTGTCGCTGTGCGAGCCGCAATTGCTGGTCGAGAGCGCACGAGCGAAACGCGACGGTGCATTTGCGCAGCATCCCGCTTTGGCGCAATTGCCGAAGATCGGGCTTCACTTGTTGGGCCGAAGCCTTGAGCCGAACGCCACCGTCACGATCAAACCCGCACCGGCGGCGAATGTGCTTATCGCGGAGGCTGCCGCGCTGACGACCGGCAGGCATTTGTTTCTTTATTCCGATTGCCGCAGCTTCCTGATTTCTCTCGCCAAGATGGGTGATGACGGCTGGGCTTATGCGCGCGAAATGTTCGGGCTGTTGTTGCGCGATGGACATGCGCAGGCCACTTGGCCGGCTACTCTGCTCAAAGCACTGACGGATTTGCAGATCGGGGCACTGGTCTGGCACATGCAGATGGCTGAATTCCGGCGGAATTTTGAGCGTCTTGGTCCACTGCGCGTCCGCTCTTTGGATTGTGAGGTCTTCCTCGCCGCGCCGGCACAGACGCTGGATGCCGTCGGCAAATTTCTTGATCTCGACCTTGACGGCGACCACGCCGCGCGCGCATTGGCCAGTCCAGCGTTTTTGCGCAATGCGAAGCAGCCGGACCGGCCGTTCCGCGCCGGTCAGCGCCGTGATGAACATGAGGCCGTCGCCGCCCGGATGGGCCGCGAACTCGACCGCACCGTGTCCTGGGGGTATGAAATGTGCCCGCAGACACCGCGCAGCGCTCCTCTTGACGGCGCGCTTGTGCCCACGCCGAAAGCCATCGACGCATGAAACTCGCCTCCCTGAAGCACGGCCGCGACGGCGCGTTGGTTGTCGTCAGCCGGGATTTGTCGCGTTTCGTTGCCGTGCCGCATATCGCGCATACACTTCAGAACGCCATGGATGATTGGGCGCATTCCGCGCCGCGCCTGACGGGCGTCTATGATCTGATGAATGAAGGCAGCGTGGCGGGCGAGAAGCCGTTTGATCCGCGCGACTGTGCTTCGCCACTGCCGCGCGCCTATCAATGGGCGGATGGGTCCGCTTATGTCACGCATGTCGAACTGGTACGCAAGGCGCGGGGCGCGGAGATGCCGCCGAGCTTCTGGACCGATCCGCTGATGTATCAGGGCGGTTCGGACTCATTCATCGGGCCGTGCGATGCGATCGTCGCGAGCGATGAAGCCTGGGGCATTGATTTCGAAGGTGAAGTCGCCGTCGTCACCGACGACGTGCCGATGGGCTGCGCTGCGGCCGATGCAGAAAAGCACATCAAGCTACTTATGCTGGTGAATGACGTCAGCTTGCGCAACCTGATCCCCGCCGAACTCGCCAAGAATTTCGGTTTTTTCCAATCCAAGCCTGCGAGCGCATTTTCGCCTGTGGCCGTGACGCCGGACGAGTTGGACGGTGCGTGGAAAGACGGCAAGGCGCATCTTCCGCTCACCGTCACATATAACGGCAAACGCTTTGGCGCGCCGAATGCGGGCGAGGATATGACATTCGCTTTTCCGCAGTTGATCGCGCATGCCGCCAAGACTCGCGTGCTCGCCGCGGGCTCCATCGTCGGCTCCGGCACGGTGTCGAACAAAAGTGGCAATGCCGGTTCGGCGTGCCTCGCGGAAAAGCGCACCTTGGAGACCATTGAAAACGGCAAAGCGGTCACCCCGTTCATGAAATTCGGGGATCGTATCAGGATGGAAATGTTCGATTCCGCCGGTCATTCCATTTTTGGCGCGATCGATCAGGTGGTGAAGCACGCCAATGGCTGAAGATTTCGTCCTTTACGGCTACTTCCGCTCGTCGGCGGCGTTCCGCGCGCGCATCGCGCTCAACGTGAAAGGTATCAAGCCCGAGCTGCGCTTCATCCATCTGTTGAAAGACGGTGGCCAGCAGCACGATGCCGACTACAAAGCGCTCAATCCACAGGAACTGATTCCGGCATTGGTCCATGAAGGTCATACGGTCACACAATCGCTCGCGATCATCGAATATCTGAATGAGATCTTGCCGGAACCGCCTCTGCTGCCCGCAGATGCGGAGGGTCGTGCGCGGGCGCGGGAGATCGCCTATGTCATCGCGTGCGACATTCATCCGGTGAACAATTTGCGCCTCGGTCAATATATGAAGCGCGAATGGGGCAAGACGGACGACGATGTATTCGCCTGGCACCGGCACTGGATCAAGACCGGCTTCGATGCGCTGGAGACGATGCTGGCGACGTCACCGGCAACAGGAAAATTTTGCCACAGTGATGCGCCGACTATCGCCGATATCTGCCTCATCCCGCAGATGGCCAACGCGCGGCGCGTGAATCTCGATCTATCGCATTATCCGACACTTACCCGCATCGAGGCGCATGCACTGGCGCATCCCGCGTTCGATGCGGCGCTCCCGAAGAACCAGCCCGATGCCGAGTGAGTCGAAAGCGCTGGAGCGTGCGCGGCTCGATCTTGATCACTTTCTGCCTTACCGGCTGTCCATCCTTTCGAACCGTGCCTCCGATGCCATCGCCCGGCACTATTCCGACCGCTTCGGCCTTTCGGTTCCGGAATGGCGCGTCATGGCGGTCTTGGGGCAAACGCCCGGCCTGTCGGCGCGTGACGTTGCTTTGCGCACGGCCATGGACAAGGTGCAGGTCAGTCGCGCGGTGGCGTCGCTCGTTGAAGCCAAACGGGTCAAGCGCGACGAGGATGATGTTGACGGACGGATCACGCGCCTGTCGCTGACGCCGCGCGGACAGGCGATCTACGACGAGGTCGTGCCGCTGGCGCTGCATCTCGAAGAGGTGTTTCTGAGCGCGCTCTCGCCGCAGGAACGCGAAGATTTGGATCGGCTGATGACGAAACTGACCGACCGGATCAGCCACCTTCACGTCATCCCCGAATAATCAGAATCGCCAGCGCCTTGGGCCCGTGCGCCCCCAGTTCCAACGTCTGTTCAATGTCGCCGGTGCGCGATGGCCCGGTTACGAAATTGATCGTGTGCGGAAGTGCGCCTTGCGCCTTGATGCGGGCCAGCGCGTTTTCCATGTGCGGCAGGATGTCGGCGGCTTTTAGTATGGCGATTTCCAGTCCCGCCCGAAAATGCCACGACGCAGGCGCGGCGTTGCCTGCCGGATAGGCGAGCGTGCCGGTTTCCGCGATGCCGAACGGGGCGAAGGCGAGGGCCGCGTCGTCGGGGCCAGGCGGGTCACGCTTTACCGTCAAGCCGGTGGAGACAAAGTCGGGGCCGCCGAGCGGAATGTGAATTTCCGGCGCCAGATTTTTGCCGCGCAGAATCTCGGCAACGGCGGTGGGAATGTCGCGCGCATCGTCCAGAAACCGAATCTCGGCATTCACCATGGTCGCGCGCGCGGCGAACGTTTCGGCAAGTTCGGCTGGGGGCTGTGGTGCCAGGTACTGTATGGGCCTCTGTGCGCTGCGAACACGCTGTGCGCGGATCGCACCGAGAATGTCGTCGCGCGCAGTCATCGCCGCGCCTTCCACAATTCGTGAAACGTCTTGCCCTGCGGCGCCGGAAAATTCCGTACGGCGAACCAGCCGCGTGGCAATGGCAAAGCGCGGATGTTGCCTCCGCGGCCACCGATCAGCTTGAGAAGCCGTGCCAGTAAGCCCACGCCAAAGCGATAAACCGCCGGCCGTCGGGCCGCGAAAGCCCATAGGCCCAGTCCCGCAACAAAGGACTTTGGCGCCAGACCGCTCGCATGCTCACGGGCACGCCAGTGCCGCATGATCGCGGGAAGGGGGATTTTCACCGGGCATACTTCGGCGCAGCGTCCGCAAAACGTCGAAGCGTTGGCATGATGCCCGGTCTCGCCGACGCCCATGATGCCAGGATTAAGCGCCGCGCCGATGGGGCCGGGATAGGTCGCACCATAAGCGTGACCACCCACGGCGCCGTAAATCGGGCAGTGGTTAAGGCAAGCGGCGCAACGGATACAGCGCAGAACTTCTTCCGCCTCGCCACCGATGAGCCGCGAGCGGCCATTGTCCACCAGCACGACATGGAAATTTTCCGGACCGTCGGTTTCATCCGCACGGCGCGGACCCAGCATGACGGACATGTAAGAAGAAATGTCCTGCCCGGTTGCCGACCGCGTCAGCAGGCGGAGCAGCACCGCCGCATCGTCCAGATTGGCGCAAACCTTCTCGATACCGGTCAAAACTATGTGCGTTTTCGGCAGCAGCCGCGTCAGATCGCCGTTGCCTTCGTTGGTGACAATCAGCGCCGCGCCCTCTTCAGCAGTAAGGAAATTGGCGCCGGTAATGCCGGCATCGGCCGCTTCGAAATGAGCTCGCATCATGCCTCGTGCCTCGGCCACGAGCGTGGAGCGTTCGTCCAGATTTCGCGACGAATCCAAAGCGGTGTGCGCGGCACGGAATGTTTCGGCGACTTGTTCCTTATGCAGATGAAAGGCGGGGGCGATGATATGGCTCGGCGGTTCATTGCGCAGCTGGATGATGTATTCGCCAAGGTCTGTTTCGACCGGGATGATGCCGTTCGCTTCCAGAAAAGGATTGAGCGCGATTTCCTCGCTCACCATGGACTTGCCCTTGGTGACGGTCTTCGCGCCGGCCTCTTTGAGAATGCGCAGGACAATTTCGCGCGCATCTTTCGCATCCCGCGCCCAATGCACATGGCCTCCGCGCGCGATGACCGCGCGTTCGTAGCTTTCCAGAAGCGTGTCCAGATGCGTCAACGCATAGTCACGAATGGCACGGCCCTGATCGCGCAGCTTCTCCCAATCGCCAAACCGTTCGATGGATTCGGCGCGCTTCAGGACGAAATGGGTTTTGAGGCGGCCAAGCGCGAGCTTCAGGCCTTCGTCCTTCAATGCCACCGAAGACGCGGCTGGGAAATCGCGCGGGTTCTGGCTCATGCTTCGCCCAGCGCGGCGGTGTTTGGCAGATCGGCCAGCACTTCGGCCACATGCCGCACGCTAATCGGATTTCCTTGCCGCTCCATGCGGCCGGCCAGATGCAGCAGGCAACCCAGATCGGCGCCGATAAGGAGTTCTGCGCCGGTCGATTGAATGTCCGCGATCTTGTCGTCGGCCATGCGTTCGGAAATATCCGGATATTTCACGCTGAACAGTCCGCCGAAGCCGCAGCAAACTTCCGGCTCTTTCAGCTCCGTCAGATGAAGGCCGTCAACGCCAGCCAGCAATTGCCGCGGTTCTGTCTTCACGTTCATTTCCCGCAGCGACGAGCAGCTATCGTGATAACAGGTGCGCGCGGAGCAATGTGCGGTGACGCTCTTCATACCGCGCACGTTGACGAGAAAAGACATCAACTCATGGCTCTTTGCCGCCAGCAATTTGGCACGGGGCAGATAGACAGGATCGTCCCGCAGTACCTCCGGATAATGTTTGCGCAACATTCCGCCGCAGGAACCGGATGGCGCGACGATATGGTCAAAACCTTCGAAGGCATCCACCACCTGCCGCACGATGGCGGCAGCATCCTTGTCCGCGCCTGCGTTCCAGGCGGGCTGCCCGCAACAGGTCTGTGTTTCGGGGACGAACACGTCGCAGCCGGATTGTTCGAGCAATTTCACCGCCGCGAAGCCCACGGATGGACGCACAAGATCCACAAGACAGGTAACGAAGAGGCCGACACGCGGCTTGCTGTTCATTCTGCTTTTTTTGCGCGTCTGCGCTTCGGGGGCAAGTCCTTGCCCAGGGCATAGGTCGCTTCGCGCAGCACATTCATCAATTTCTGTCGGTCTTCGATGCCGGCCAGCGTCTCAAACGGAATAACATCGCCGACGCGCACGACAACTTCGCCGCCGATGCTCTCATGCACTTCCTTGAACAGAAGCGATAGTCGCAACGTGGCCGACAGATGGCTGGCAAGCTGGAACAGGCGGCTGTTCTGTCCCGCGAAGAATACCGGAACCACCGCTGCTTTGCCCTGGCTGACCAGCCGCGCGGTCAGGTTCTTCCATTCGGCGTCAACGGCGGTTTTATCCCAGAGCTTGGGTGTGGTGGAGACGCCGCCAGCCGGAAACACGATCAGGCAGCCGCCGTTCAGCAGATGATGTTTTGCCGCCGCGCGGGATTTGAGATTGGTTTCGAGGGCCTGCGGCGTCTCCGTGAAGTCCACCGGAAGCAGAAACTCCGTCACCTCGTCTGCACGGTTGAGGACGGCGTTCGTGAGAATGCGAAAATCTCCACGCGCACGCGCCACCAGATGGCAGATAATGACACCATCCAGCACGCCAAAGGGATGGTTGGCGACGAAGACGAGCGGGCCTGTTTTGGGCACGCGCGCCAGCGCGTCTTCATTCGTCGCGATATGGATTTCCAGCAGGCGTATTGCGAGGTCCCAGAAACTTTCACCCGGCAGGCGGCGCGCGAAGCGGCCTTCATAAAGAGATTTCAGGCGCGGCTGGCCCGTCATCCGCTCGATGAGGCGAATGATGAATCGTTTCAGCCGGGGATCGTTGGCCTCCGCATAGGAAAATGTATCGACCGCGCCGTCCATGATTTGCCCAGTCTAGCGGGCGGTTCGATTCCATAGAAGGGCGTTAGATCGGCGTTTCCTCAAGGCCCAGCCACCCTTGCCAAGGGCAGCGCGCAAAATCAGGTAAAAGCAGCAAGCCGATCGGCCCCAAGAGACGTGTCACAATCAGGCGGGGAACTGGCGAGCGCGGTTACCCGGGGAAACGCTTTTTCAGCCACGTTATCATCGCGGCGCTGGTTTCTTCGGGATGCTCCTGTTGAGTCCAGTGTCCGCAGTTACGGATCAGCACTTTCTCCAGATCGGGCACGAAACGCTCCATGCCGTCGGCCATTGCGGGCGACAACACAATGTCGTTCTCCGCCATGATCATCAGGCCGGGCACATGCACCTTCTGCTCGATCTTTCCGCTCTCCACCCAGTTGCGGGTGAAATTGCGATACCAGTTGATGCCGCCGGTAAAGCCGGTGCGTGTGAAGGTGTCGATGAAGACCTGCAGTTCCTCTTTCGGCATCACCAATTCGCCGGGCCATGTTGCCTCGTCGGATTGAATGGCCTTGATCAGTGCGAGATTGCGCTCCTCTTTCGGCCGCTTTGCATATTCTTCCGCCGTCGGGCCGCCCTTGCGCATGAAGAAGCGGAATGCCTTGCCGACATCCTGCGCCAACGCCGCATCGGCCTCGCCGGGCTTCTGAAAATAAACGATGTACATGTCCTCGCCGTAGAGCGCGCGCATGCCCATGATGGGATCGATCGGTGGCCGCGCGAGGAACGGCGTGTTGACCCCGATCACGCCCGACACGCGCGTGGGGTGCAACAGCGGCATACTCCACACCACAATGCCGCCCCAGTCATGGCCCGCGAACACGGCTTTCTGAATGCCAAACGCGTCTAGCAGGCCGGCCAGATCGCCGGTCAGGTGCGCCATATCGTAATCTTCGATTTTTTCCGGACGTGAGGTCAGGCCATAGCCGCGCTGGTTCGGCGCAAGAACGCGAAAGCCGGCATCACCCAGCGCCTTGATCTGATATCGCCAGGAAAATGCCAACTCTGGAAAGCCATGACAGAGCACGACGGGAAGACCATCTTTCGGTCCTGCCTCATAGACGGCCATGTCGATGCCGTTGGTTTTCATCATTTTCGGCTGTGGCATATCCAGCATGTTTTTCTCCTGGCGTTTCAGTTTTCAGGTCTGCAGGTCAAGGCGCGAGAGCATCGCGTCGCGGTTCGGCCCCAATATCGGTGGGTAGTAGTCCATGGAGCGCTTTGTCGCTTTCGGCGTCGCCCACATTTTCAGCAGGCGCGCGATCACGGATGGGCGCTTCAGCAGCGTCGATGGTTCATCGAGCATGTGAAATATGCGCGATAGCGCGCGGCTGACCTCCAGGTCGCCGCGCTGTGCGGGTGTCAGCGCATCGTCGGCGAAGCTCTTCATTATGCGGGCTCTAAGACGCGGTGTGTAATGCGGATCGCGCTCATGCGCCGCGCGGCGGATGGCCTGAAGGTCCAGTTTCACCATGGAATCGAAATAGGGGCGGATTCCCTTTTCGATCGCGCGCTCATAAAGTTTTATGCGTTCGACGGGATCGGAAGACACGTCCAACGCATCGCGCAGCATGTGGGCCTCGACGACGCCGGACGAACAGCCACGGCCGTAGAGGGGATTGGTGCGAAGGGCCGCGTCGCCGAGCGGGAAGAAACCTGAAACTTGCGGCTCGCCATCCTTCAGGTAGTGCCGCCAGACATTCTGCAAGCTGCCCATCGAATAGACGGGACTGACCGGCTCGGACCGTTCCGGATTCATCCAGCGGGCGGCACCCGGCAGGGCCATGCAGATAGCGTCGAAGGTTTCCGGCCGCACGACAGCTTTGCGCATTTCCGTTTCGATTTCGGGTGTCGCAAGCGTGACGGAGAAGTGGCGATTGTCGGCGATGAACACGCCGAACTTGAGATAGCCCAGATCGCCACCGCCCGGCGTTCCGTCCATCACCGGCTCGCTCTGACCCTCCCGTAGACGGTAGTGCCGCGTGAAATAGAGGATGCCGCACGGACTGGCTTCTTCCCGAACATCTATGCCTGCCTGGCGAAACCATTCGGGAAACATTGTGTTGCGTCCCGAAGCGTCCACGACCACATCGGCGGTCATTTCTTCCAGTCTGCCGTCACGTTCGACTTGCAGGCCTTCGACAATCAGCTTGCCGCCTTCGCGGCGGGTCAGAAGCCCGCGCACGCCCCTATCGGCAAGAAACGTGATGCCGGGCAGACGTCCTGCATAGCGCCGCATCACCAGCTCTAGAGTCGAGCGGCGGCTGAACAGCAGACGCAAATCGTCATCGCCCGGCGCCGCGATATACTTGTCCTTCAGGGGCGGTGGCAGCCCGTCGGCGAAGCCAAACAGGCGCGTGCCTTCCGCCAACAATTCCTCAAGAAGGTCGGGATAGCGGTCCCGGATGAGCGAAGTCAGGCGGCCCAGGAAAGCATGGCTGTGGCGCAGTTGCGTCGCGCCTCGGCGTTCCCAGTTGTAGAAGGCCTCTTCCGGGGAGGCGTCCGGCGGCGGCGGATCGCGGTCGAGAAGGATGACATCGCGCGCTCCACCACTGAGCGCGAGCGCCGCACCAAGTCCCGCGATGCCTGCGCCGGCGACAAGAACTTTCTCTTTCGACATTTACGCGACTTTCGTGGCGGCCCAAGCCAGTGCAATCCAGCCTGCCAGAAATGCGAGGCCGCCGAACGGCGTGACGAATCCTAAAGCGCGCGTACCAGTGAAAGCCAGCAGATAAAGCGAGCCGGAAAACAGAATGATTCCGGCGAAGAAAAAGCCGGCCGCGGTGTTCGCGGGCGTTGACGCAGCGGCATTGCGGGCCGCCAGCACGGCCAGTCCCATCGCGAGCGCGTGATACATGTGATAGCGCGCCGCTGTCTCAA
>DATCFN010000005.1:0-7141 GCA_036509475.1 Rhizomicrobium sp.
CGGACTCGGCCAGCATCCTGCCATCGTCCAATTCCAGAAGCGGCACCCGTCCGTTGGGATTCTTGGCGAGAAAGTCTGGCCGCCGGGTGGTGCCGTCGTGCAGGCCGTACTCCCGCAAGGCCAGCGGTATGCCCAGCTGGCGCGCCGTCAGCCGAACCTTGTAGCAATTGCCGGACATCTGCATCTGATGGAGAACGGGCATCGTTGGCTCCTCATTGGGCGCGACCAAGATGCCCGATTCTTCCATGCGGGAAGCGACGGACGGCTCTGCGAAAATAATTTTTGCAGCACAGGGCTTTGATTTTCCGCATTTTTCGGCCGGATGCGCTCATCGCGCCCAATTGGCCACGGCACCAAAACGGTGGCTCCGCGTTTTCACAGTCGGGGAGCAGCATTTCGCTGCGCGCATTTTCAGGAGGCTTTTATGAGATTTGTGCATTTCGCCGTGGCTGCGATCGCAACAGGTGCGTTGATTGGCTTCATCTGGCCGGCAAGCGCCGATCCGTTGCCGATGGATCAACCCATCACCGTCAATGGTATCGACACCGCCTGCAGCGGCATCGGCGATGCCCCGAAACAGGATCCACGCTGGGCGGCCTATCCGATCCGCGTGGAATTCTCCAACGGCGGCCAGCAATACCTCTCCGGTGCCCACATCACGCTGAGCCAAGGCGGCAAGACGCTGACGTCTTTCGACTGTTCGGGCGCCTGGGTGCTCTTCAAAGTCCCCGCCGGCAATTACAAGGTCAGCGCGACCATCACCGATCAGCCTGGAGCCGGTGAACGCAGCGCAATGTTCTCGCCGCCCGCGACGGGACAGAAGCGCGTCATCATAGATTTCCCGGTAAAGCCCAACCAGTAACCATCGCAGAAAATCGCTGCTGACATCGTGGCACCGCGCGCCTCATCCTGTGCTTACCCATGCAGGTCCGAGGACGCGGTGCGATGAAGTGGTATGTGATAGCAATGGCCGTGGCGTGCCTGATGGCGGCTCCAGCCTTTGCCGATACGCTGATCATGAAATGCCAGGGCGATCATTGCCGCCGTGAGCGTTGTGACGACTGGTCTGAGAACTGCAGCCTCGCCGGTTATTTTCACAAGGTGAACGGCAATTACACCGTTCCTGCCGCGCACCTTACATGCAACGAATTCGGCGATTGCCGCTATGGCTTGCCGCAATTTCCGAAGGCCGCAAATACCGCTGGCCCACAGAGCGGTGCGGTGACGCCTCAGGCTGCCGGGCCGACGCCGCGTTAAGCTCCAAAAAGCAAACGGACGGCGGGAGCGATCCCACCGTCCGTTTTATTCAACTCAGAACCGTATTAAACGGCCTTGAGATTGACCGCCTTGGCGCCGCGGGCGTCGGGCTGGATCTCGAACGAGACCTTCTGCCCTTCGTTCAGCGAACGCATGCCGGAGGCTTCCAGCGCGGTGACGTGGACGAACACGTCCTTGCCGCCGCCTTCCGGCGAGATGAATCCAAAGCCCTTCGAGGTATTGAAAAACTTCACAGTTCCGATGGTCATTTCATTTTTTCCTGGTCATTGAGGTCCGCAAACGGCGACACGCCGGTTACGAACGCTTCGGACGCTTTTCAATGGGAAGGGGTAGTCGAGTCTCGTCCGGGCGCGCACGTTAGGCGGGCAGGGATTCAAACAACGAGTGCGCTTCTTCCGTATGACGAGACGCCGTCTGCGTAAGTCCCTAATACCTGCATGGCGACGAAAGCGCAATGAGTTGCGCCGGAGCTTTGTCTAAGCCTTTGTTTTACTTGCCTTTGCGCGAGCCTTCGGCGCGGGCTTGGCTGCTTTGGCGGCGGCGGCGATCAAGCCCAGCCTGTCGCTCTCGACCTTGTCGTCGGCTTCCTTGGCCAGGCGAAGCGCCTTGAGCTTGGCCGTTTTGGCGGCGGAGGCAGCGCGTTCTTTCTCGATCTCCTGCTTGACCAGCGTGTCGCGCTGTTCGGAAGCGGTGAAATGGTTCTGGGCGCGCTTGCGGGCGATATCGCGCGTTTCGGTTGTGTTGGCCATGACTTCGTCTTTCTACGGATGGGCGACGCTGCGAACGGCGCCACGCTTGCTGCGAGCCACCACGCGACGCTTTAATCGGCAACTGAGAGCCGCGCTCCTTTGCGCGAGAACCCAAACTCTAGCACGGCTTTGGCCGCGGCGGGGACTATTTCGGATGCTCCCTATATCTTGTGGCTGGGAGAGCGCCAGACAGTTGAATTCAAGTTTTTGGCGATTTTCCTTCAGGCCCCCGGGGGTGTAACTTGGGAACATTGCTGGGGGAGTCTCCTTGCCCGATCAGGCATGATTTCTCCTTATCAAGTCTCGTCTGAGGAATATAAGAATATATTGCGGGTGCGTCAAGGGGCCAAATTCCTCAGATGCGCCCGCCTCCAACGCGCCGGGATGATCAGCCGCGCGAGGCGATGCGACCCGCCGGTGTCGGCATGAGGCCGCCCATGCCGGTCTGGATCAGGCCGAGTTCCAGCAAGCGTTCGCGATGCGCCGGTGTCAGGGTGCTCTTGGACATGAAGCTATGCGCCACGATCAGCCGGAGCGATTTCATCTCTTCATGGGTCAGGTCACCGGCATTGGGTATGCGGTCCACAAAGAGCCTCGCTTGGTTGGAACAATCGGCGACGGTTAGAATAGCACGCTTCGTTCCACGAAGTTGTGCAATCGCATCCCGAAACCACCGATCCCCGCCGCTTGAAAGACGCTGTCGACGCTCTATGCGGCGGTCGCCGTTGGACGATTCCGGCAAATCACTTAAAGGTGTTTTCGATTGCGGCGGATCAATCGGGCGCATCGCGCGTTAGCCAGTTGATCGGATGGGGCAAATCTGTGCCAAGAACAAAAATAAACATGCAACCGGTGTTCGCGTAATGGGTGCAGCAATCGTTTTGGTGGTTGAGGATGAAGCGCTAATCCGGCTGGACGCGGTGCAGATGATCGAGGATGCGGGCTACGAAGTGGTAGAAGCCGCCAACGCCGACGCCGCCATCCGAATCCTCGAAAGCCGCCCCGATATCCATATCGTCTTCACCGACGTGAATATGCCGGGTTCCATGGATGGGTTGAAACTCGCGCGCGCGATCCGCGATCGCTGGCCGCCTGTGCATCTGATCGTCACGTCGGGAAAACATATGGTCCATCCGTCCGACCTTCCCACCGGCGGCCGCTTTATTCCCAAGCCCTATAATGCGCGCATGGTGACGAGCGTTCTTCACGATCTGGCGCCGTTGGCCTGATCGTCAGTCGTCGAGCCGTTCCATCGGAAAGGCGATATCGACGACGAGGCCTTGTGAATTCCAGTTGTAACCGAGGCTGCCGCCGAAATCGCCCTTGATGCTGTGATGGGCGAGCACGGTGCCGAAGCCGCTTTTCGGAGGGGCGATCTCGGACAAGCGCGGGCCGCCGCGTTCTTCCCATTTCATCACAAGCTGGCCGTTCAAGTCCGCCCAGGTTACATGAACGATACCGTCGAAAGCGGACAGCGCGCCGTATTTCGCCGAATTTGTCGCCAGTTCATGCAGCACCAGTGCGAAGCGTGTGACCGCATGCGGACCTATTCCGACCGCAGGTCCGTGGAGCGCGAACCGCGCCGCTCCTTTTTCTGAACCATAGGGTGACAAAACTTTCGCCAGCAGTTCCGCCAGCGTCGTGGAATGGCCGGCACCGCTCACATCGCCCGCATGTGGAAGAACCAGATCGTGCGCCATCGCCAATGCGTCGAGACGTCCGCGCATGTCGGCCGCCAGTTCTTTTGGCGACGCCGCCGAGCGGGCACTGAGCGTGATCATGCTGCCGATGAGCGCAAACAGGTTTTTCACGCGATGGTTTAGTTCGCCCAGCAATAGGGACTGGCGTTCCTCGGCGCGCCTGCGTTCGGTGATGTCGATGAAGGTGCAGACCGCGCCCTGAAGCATGCCGTCGCGTATGATCGGCGCGACCCAGTATTCGACGGGAAAGGCCGTGCCGTCGAAACGAAAGAACACTTCGCGGTCCACATGCGCGGTCGTGCCGGAGCGCGCGCTCTGATAGATCGGGCAATCCTCTTTCGGATAGGGCGTGCCGTCGGGATGGCTGTGGTGGATAACACCATGCAGCTTCTTGCCGATGGCGCCGCTTTCGTTCGCGATGCCGAGCATGCGCAGGAACGCCGCATTGCAGCGCGTTGTGGTGCCTTCGGAGTCGATGCAATAGATCGCATCGGTGGCCGAGTTCAGCACAAGGCGCAGATCGTCCTCGCTCTGCCGCAAGGCCGCTTCGCTGGCGCGCAGGGATTTTTCCGCCAGGACGCGATCGGTGGTTTCCACCACCGTGATCAAAACCCCGCCGATACCGTCGGCCGTCGTGTTGTCCGGCACCGGGCTGTAGCTGATGGTGAATTTTGCGTCTTCCCAACGGTCGCCGCGCCGCTGGATGCGCAGCGGAAAATCCTCGCCGAAAAAGCCGGGACTTTCTCCTGACAAAATCGCGTCATGCAGCGGACGCAGATCCGATTGCACTTCCGGCCATGCCACGTCGAACGGCAGACCCAGCGCCCATGGATACTTCTCGCCCAAGATGGCGCGATAGCCGTCATTATAGACCATCACGAATTGCGGTCCCCAACGCACCGCCATCGGAAACCCCGACGCCATGATGAGTTGCACCATCATCGACAAGGCGGGCGACCACGCCTCGCGCGGGCCGAGCGGTGTCTGCGACCAATCCTTGTCACGGATCAGCGCCGCCAATTCGGCCGGCGCGCGCGTGTCGGCTCCCGCTTTGTCTGTCATTCCGTTGTTCTTCTGATCCCTGAAAGGCGACGGCCAGCGGCGCGAAACGCTAGCATGCCAGCCGATTGCGGCGCGACCCGCCCGCCGCTCCGCGCGGTTGAGCCGAATCCGGCCCTCGCGCGTTATGTTCCGACTGTTAGAGGGTTCAAACGATGATGACGATTTTGATTATCGTGATTTTGATTATTTTGCTTGGCGGCGGCGGCTTCGGTTACAGCCGCTATGGCGGCCGCGGTCTGGGCGGGGTGCTTGGCCTGGTGCTCGTGATTATTCTGGTCTTGTGGTTGGTCGGCGGTCTGCACGGCTAGGCATTTGAATAACACTGCATGCGAATATCGGGCCTGCTTCCACCGAAGCGGGCCCGAACCGCGTAGCCTTAATGCGTGTTGATGACGATGGGGCGCTTTTTCTTCGGCGCCGCGGGCTTGGGCTCGACACCCATCGCGTCCGCTTCTTCTTTGGCCAGACGCAGCGCGCGCAGCTTGGCGGTTTTTGCGTCGCTCGCCACGCGTTCGGTTTGCATCTCCTGAAAGATCACGGCCTTGCGATTTTCTTTTTCCGTTTCGTGCTGAAGCGCCTTGCGGCGCAGGCTGTCGCGATCGCGCGCGTCGACGGGTGTGTCGGTCATGTCGGCCACTCCTTCGTTCGGGACAAGAAAAACA
Source organism: Rhizomicrobium sp. (assembly GCA_036509475.1). Classification (GTDB taxonomy): domain Bacteria; phylum Pseudomonadota; class Alphaproteobacteria; order Micropepsales; family Micropepsaceae; genus Rhizomicrobium. Next base: position 5,452 of record DATCFN010000005.1, read on the forward strand.
GGCGGCGAGGTTTCCCCCGCCGCCCGCTTCGTAACGCAAGCCGAAAAGGCTTAGAGGGCCTTCAGATTGACGGCCTTCGCGCCGCGTGCATCGGGCTGGCTGTCGAACGAGACCTTCTGGCCTTCGTTCAGCGAGCGCAGGCCGGCCTGCTCAACGGCGGTGGCGTGGACGAACACGTCCTTGCCGCCGTCTTCCGGCGAGATGAATCCAAAGCCCTTCGAGGTATTGAAGAATTTCACGGTACCGATAGTCATTTACGTATTCCTTTAGCATTGATCAAAGTCCCGAACGCGCGATTGCGCGGTCGAACGCGGGAATACGAAAGCATCAGATTTGTCGGAAGGGTTTCCGTTCGTCCGGCGCGCAGCGAAGCGGGTCGTAATTAACAGGAGCGCTTCGTCTGACGGACGTAAGAACCACGTGGGCGCTGTGTACGCTCTTCTTCCGCAAATAACAATGCTGCTCGGAAAACACGCGGATTTGCTCGGTTATTTGCGCTTCCCCGCGCCGGTTGCCGCGGAAAACTTAAGATAATCTTGAAAAAGCCCATATCGGACCCCATTTAATGCTTGGCCCTCAAACATTTTTTGAAGTTGCGCGCGGATTCGCCGCTTGCGCTGAAAGCGAACGTCATGGAAAAGGACAACGCCTTTCGCCTGAGCCGTATTCAGGCCGAAGGCTGGAACGCAGCGCGAAAATTTCTCATCGAAGAAATCGATGAAGCGAAGATCGCATCGCTCAACCCGTATCGCGAGCCGGCCGAAAAGGCGCGCTGGCATACGGGGTTCACGGGCGCACTGGAAGCATCGGATAAGAAATGAGCCAGCATCACGAAATTTTGGACCGTAGCCGCAGCTCCGAGCCGACACCTGCGCGCCTGCGCGCCGACCAGACCATCCTGATCGACCTGGTGGCCGTGCTGACGGCGAACAAGGCGGGCCTGCGCCGCTGGAGCGTGATGCGCGCCATGCGCGTGCGCGCTGAAAAGGCCAACCGCGAAGTCACCCCGAAATTCGAAGACGACGTCGAACGCGCCTTCCGCAAATTCTGCGAAGGCGATCCGGTGCGCACTGGCGCCGCGGCGAACGACGCGACCGCGCTGTTCTTCCGCCCGAAGGAAAAGGCCGGCGAAGTGTGGGCCGTTTACGCCGAAAAAGCACAAGCCTGGCTCAATGGCGACAGCAAAGCGGCCTAGCGAAGCGGCGTCAGCCGTTCGCGATTAAAGAGCCGAAGCGGCGTCAGCCGTTTGCAACCCACCAACTCATGTCATGGCCCCGCAAATGCGGGCACCCAGCCGACGCAATCCCGCCTGCATCTTTTAATGCGCGTCATGGCCGCCCTGGTGGCGGCCACCCATTTTCCAGAGACCAATGGCTTGCGGCAATGGATGGCCGGGACAAGCCCGGCCATGACGGACTTATTTTGGAAAGAGAGTGCAGAACCTATCTGTGTGGCCGTCCGCACGCTGTCGCTACGGACCTCCGGCGGCCCATGACATTCGTGTTTGTGTTTTCGCGCGCGAAGCGCTCAATCAATTCTCGATTTCCAGAATCTCGATCTCGCCCAGCGCGCTTTCGATCACGTCGCCCACCTGCGCGCCGATAATCGCGGCGGCGACGGGGGCGCGGAAGTTGATGAGGCCGTTGGTGGGATCGGCTTCGTCCTCGCCGACAATGCGAAAGCGCTGCTC
>DATCFN010000006.1:0-2977 GCA_036509475.1 Rhizomicrobium sp.
AGGCGCAACACCCATTCGCGACATAAATCGTGAACTGCAATGGAATCTTCCAGACGAAGAGGCGACGACCATTGCCGGCCTCATCATTCATGAAGCCCGCACGATCCCGGAAGCGAAACAGCGCTTTGCCTTTTACGGATATAAATTTGAAATCCTGCGGCGTCAGCGGAACCAGATCACGGCGGTGCGGATCATCCCGCCTAATGCTCTTGCCACGTCTCGGCCGGAGTGAGTGTCGTTAACGATAGCGCATGCACGCTTCCGCGCAGTTCCTCGGCGAGCGCGGCAGAGACCCGCCTTTGCCGCTCCACGCGTGACAATCCCGCGAACGCGTCAGCGACAATGCGCACATTGAAATGCGTTTCGCCGCCCGGGCGCGCGCCCGAATGGCCCGCGTGTTTGGCGCTTTCGTCCTCAACCGTCAGCTCTTTCGGCGCGAAAGCGGCTGTCAGTTTTTCGTGAATGATCTGGGACATGGCCATGCGCCAGTTCGCCCATGCCAGCATCGGCCCTGTCAAGCAATACGTTTTCTTGTTTTTTTTGCCGCCGCTCCCATAATCAGCTCATGCCCAAACCCGATGAAAAGCCTCGCTTCAAGCACGACATGCGCATTAAGCCGGATGGAAAGAAAATCCAGACCGCGCCGGTGACGCGTCCGTGCGCGCGACCCGACTGTCCGAAAGAAGGCAGTCACCGGGTTCCCAAGGCCCGGGACCGGCTTAATGAGCATCTGTGGTTCTGTCAGGAACATGCGCGCGCGCATAACGAGCATTGGGACTATTTCGCCGGTATGAGCGACGAGGAAATTCAGTCGTTTCGTGTCGATGCAATGACAGGTCACAGACCGACCTGGCCGATGGGCAAACGCGGCGCGCGCATGCGCTCCGGGCATGACACCCACGCCCTCGGAAGTGAGCATTTGGGTGATGCCGCTGATGACGTAGCGGAACGGCCCGCGGCGCGGCGCCCGGAACGTCACCTGACACGGTTGCAATTGATCGCGCTGGAAACGCTCCATCTGGAGCCTACCGCGACCTTGCAGGAGGCCAAAGCGCGGTATAAGGAACTTGTAAAGCGGTTTCATCCCGACGCGAACGGTGGCGATCGGGGCGCCGAGGAGCGTCTGAAACAGGTTATCAAAGCTTTCGGCGTTCTGCGCGCGTCGGGGCTGACCTAGGGGACTCCTGCGCCCTCCCCCGAAGCGGCGATTGTTCGCTTCGAGCGTTATCACGGCATCATTACGACATCGGAATTTTCATGGACACCCAGCCTCAGGGACTTGATCCCGCCTTCATGCCCGACACGACCGTGGACGCGAAAGCCGTCTTCGGCTTCGACGCGAAGATGAAAATTCCCGCGTTCTCCCGCACCAACGAATATGTGCCGGAGCGCGATCCGGCATATCGCTTCGACCGCGAGACGACGCTGGCGATTCTGGCGGGCTTCGCGTTCAACAGGCGTGTGATGATCCAGGGCTATCACGGCACCGGCAAGTCCACGCATATCGAGCAAGTGGCGAGCCGCCTCAACTGGCCGTGTATCCGCATCAACCTCGACAGCCATATCAGCCGTATCGACCTGATCGGCAAGGACGCCATCGTCGTGCGCGACGGCAAACAGGTGACCGAATTCCGCGAAGGCCTTTTGCCGTGGTGTTTGCAGCATCCCACGGCGCTGGTATTCGACGAATACGATGCTGGCCGCCCGGATGTGATGTTCGTCATTCAGCGTGTGCTGGAAGTCTCCGGCAAGTTGACGCTGCTCGACCAGAACAAGGTCATCAAGCCGCACCCGGCGTTCCGCCTGTTCTCGACGACGAATACGATCGGCCTTGGCGACACAACGGGCCTTTATCACGGCACACAGCAGATCAATCAGGGCCAGATGGACCGTTGGTCCATCGTGACGACATTGAACTATCTGCCGCACGACAACGAAGTCGAGATTGTTCTCGCCAAAGTGCCAAGCTATTCGACGGCGGAAAAGAAGAAACAGATTTCCGCGATGGTGCGCGTCGCCGATATGACGCGCAACGCGTTCATCAATGGCGATCTGTCTACCGTAATGAGCCCGCGCACCGTGATCACCTGGGCGGAGAATGCCGAGATCTTCAACGATGTCGGCTTCGCCTTCCGCCTCACCTTCCTCAACAAATGCGATGAACTCGAACGCGCCAGCGTTGCCGAGTTTTATCAGCGTGCATTTGGCGAAGAACTGCCCGAAAGCGCGGCCAAAGTTCTGGTGGCATGAAGCCGGAAAATCCTGCCGAACCGTTCAAACGCGCTGTCGGAACGGCCGTGCGTGCGCTGGCGGGCGAGCCGGAACTGGAAGTCGCTTTTTCCGCCGAACCGCCCGCGCTGAAAGGTTTGAAGGCGCGCCTGCCCCTGCCGACGCGCAACCTGCCGCCGAATGAAGTGGCTGTCGTGCGTGGCCAGGGCGATGCTTATGCGCTGCGCCGCGCCTATCACGAAGACAAAATTCACGATCAGTTCCGGCCACAGACCGCGGACGGCGCCGCGATCTTCGAGGCCGCCGAACAGGCGCGCGTCGAAGCCATCGGCGCGAACGCCATGACGGGCGTGTCGCACAATCTCACGGCCAATCTGGATGCAAAGCTGACCGCGCGCGGGATCGCCAAAGTGCGCGACCGCGCGGACGTTCCGATAGCCGATGCCGTTGGCTTGCTGGTGCGTGAGCGGTTGACCGGTCTTGCGCCGCCGGAGAACGCAAAAAAGGCCGTCGATCTTTGGCGCCCCTGGATCGAGGAAAAAGCCGGTACCGATCTCGCAAAGCTTCAGGAAGCGATGCGCGATCAGAAGACCTTCGCCAAGCTGACGCGCACGATCCTGCGCGATCTCGAAATGGGCGACGACCTGTCGGAAGACTCCGAATCCGACAGCGAAAGCGAAAACGATCAGGCCGACCCGCAATCGGAAGAAGGCGGCGAAAGCGATCAGGACGCCAGTACCGAAGCCAG
>DATCFN010000007.1:0-7946 GCA_036509475.1 Rhizomicrobium sp.
CGCGCAATGGCAGGCCAAGCGGTTCAAGGACCAGAAAAAGCGCGGCGTGAAGAAGCCGCAGCTCATGCACGTCACGCGCATGACGCCCAAGCGCAAGGATGAGGTGCTGGATGGCGGCTCGCTCTATTGGGTCATCAAGGGCCAGATCGCCGTGCGTCAGAAGTTGCTCGATTTGAAACCGACGACGAAAAACGGCACGCCGCATTGCGGGCTGATTTACGATCCTAAGCTGGTGCCGTTGCAACGCCGCGCGCATCGCGCTTTTCAGGGCTGGCGCTACCTTGATCCCAAAGACGCGCCGCCCGATGCCAAGGGTGGCAAAGGCGGCGCGGGCTTGCCAGAGGAATTACAGCGCGAGTTGGTGTCGCTGGGATTGCTCTAGGCGTCGCCCCAAATGTTCTTGAGCGCGTTTGTGAAGTTCAGACCGAGCACCTTTTCCGCCACCCGTTCGCTGTAGCCGCGCTTCAGCAGCGCGTCGGCGATGATCTCGGAACGCATCGGCGTGTTCAGGCCGATCACGTAAAGCGGCCGGTCTTCTTCGGGCGCGGCAACACCCGCTTTGTGACGGGCGTCTTCATCCTTGTTGAACGCTGCGGTGGCTTCCGGCGAAGTATCCCACGGCGCCATCGAACTGTCGCTGCCGATGCCAACGTGATCTTCGCCACACACCTTCAGCGCGTGCGTCATGTGCGCCATGTAGTCGTCCAGCGTGGGTTGTTTCGGGCTCGCCGTGAGATAGCAAAGATCGTAGATGCCCACGACGCCGCCCTGATCGGCGACCGCCTTCAGAAGATTATCCGGCTTGTTGCGCGGATGTTTGTGAACGGCCTCGCAGCCTGCATGGGTGATGATAGCGCTCTTCTTCGTCGCTTTCAGTGCCTCGAGCGAGGTCTTCACGTTCGAATGGCTGAGGTCCAGCGCCACGCCCTGTTTGTTCATGGCCGCGATGGCCTTGCCGCCGAGGTCGGTCAATCCGCTGTTCGGATCGCCGAGACAATCCATGCCGAAAGGCGAGGCGACGTTGTAAGTGATCTGCATCACCCGCACGCCAAGACCGCGAAACGTCTCGATGTTCTCCGGCTTGCCGTCCAGCGGAGTGACGGTTTCAAAGGAGAACAGAATGCCGAGCTTGTTTTCCTGCTTGGCGCGGGCGAAGTCTGCGTGATTGCGGACCTGAAGCAGATTACCGGGATAAAGCTCGATCACATATTGATAACCGGCGATCTCCGCGACCGTGTCCTCGAAGCTGTTGTCGAAGCCGCCCAGCGAACTCTTCATCGCCGTCACGCCGGAATTGCGCATCATGTCGAAGCGATCCTGCGGATAGGGCGGCTCGCCATCCAGCGGCGGGAACGCATTCGCATCGAACACCATGGAGCGCTTGTAGAGCGCGCGGGCCTGAGCGCTTACCGCGCTGTCGTCATCCGCGAAAGCGCGCGGCGACAGAGTGGCCAGTGCGGTGGCCGCACCCATGGCGGCAAGAACGTCTCTTCTGTTCATGAAAACTCCCGGACGAGAAATCAAACCGCCATGTTGTCGATCAACCGCGTCGTGCCGATTTTCGCGGCGGCAAGAATGCGGGCAGGGCGCGACAAATCGGAAATCGGTTGAAGTGTTTCGGCGTCACGCACCGCGGCATAGTCTATCGAACTAAAACCCGCTTCCAAGAGTGCCGCACTAGCGAAAGCCTCCGCCATATTTATGGGATCGCCATGCTTCAATCGCATGGCTGTCTCTTTGAGGATCAGGTTCATCCGTCCCGCGATAATACGTTCGTCCGGTTTCAGATAGGCGTTGCGGGAAGACATGGCGAGGCCATCCGACCCGCGCAGGATGGCGGCGCCTGCGATCTCGATGGGCAGCGCCAGGTCCGCTACCATCCGGCGGATCACCAGAAGCTGCTGATAGTCCTTTTCGCCGAAGATGGTGTAGTCCGGCATTGCCGCGATCAGCAGTTTGGACACCACCGTCGCCACGCCACTGAAAAAATGGGGCCGGAAATCGGTCTCCAGCCCGGCGCTCGGCCCAGCCACCTCCAGCCGCGTCGCGAACCCGGCCGGATACATCTCCCGAACCGTCGGCGCGAAGATCAGGTCGGCTTTTCCGGTGCTCGCCAGTTTTGCCGTGTCGTCTTCCAGGTTACGCGGATAACGGTCGAAATCTTCGTGCGGCGCGAACTGCGCAGGGTTCACAAAAATGCTCACCACGACCTTCCGGCAAACGCTTCCTGTCTCCCGCACCAGCGACAAATGGCCGTCATGAAGCGCGCCCATGGTCGGCACCAGTCCGATACGCGCGCCATCCGCGCGCCATTTGCCCACACGCGCGCGCAAATCGGCAATGGAGGTCACGATTTCGGGTTTGGTCATGGGCGGAGTTTAGCCCGATGCCGCCACGCGGCGCTAGAATTGCGGGCGCAAATCGCCCATATAACCGCCATGATTTCCGACCCGCTTCGCAAACCCATTTCCGACGCCTATCTCGAAAACGAAGAGGCCGTCACCGGCCGCATTATCGCCCGTGCGCGGCTGTCGCCGGCGGAGCGCGCTGCCACCGAAAAGCTGGCGCGCGAACTCGTCACCCGCATCCGCGAGACGCGCGGCGAGCAGACCGGCGTCGATGCGCTGATGCAGGAATACGCACTGTCCACGCAGGAAGGCGTGGTGCTGATGTGCCTAGCGGAGTCACTGCTGCGCGTGCCGGACGCCGCCACAGCCGACAAGCTGATCCGCGACAAGATCGGTGGCGCGGATTGGGACAGCCACAAGAACCAGTCGGACTCGATGTTCGTCAACGCCTCCACCTGGGCGCTCATGCTGACGGGCCGGGTGGTGAAACTCGACGTGACGGCGAAATGGGATTTCTCCGGCATCCTGCGCAAGTTGATCAGCCGATCCGGTGAGCCGGTGATCCGGCAGGCCGTGACCTATGCGATGCGGATTCTGGGCCGCCAGTTCGTGCTCGGCCGCACCATAGAAGAGGCCATGAAGGAAGCCACGCCGTGGCTTGCGAAAGGCTATCGCTTCTCCTTCGATATGCTGGGCGAGGCTGCCTACACCGCGAAGGATGCACATCGCTATTATGTTTCTTATCGCGATGCGTTGCTGGCCATCGCCAAGGCCGCGCCGGATAAAACGACATCGGTGTTCCAGCGGCCGAGCATCTCTGTGAAATTATCGGCGTTGCATCCGCGCTATGAATGGGTCAACCGCGATCGTGTGATGGACGAATTGCTGCCGCAACTGACGGTGCTGGCGTCGGAGGCGCGCGAACACAATCTCGGCTTCACCGTCGACGCGGAAGAGGCCGAGCGCCTCGACCTGATGCTCGATGTGTTCGAGGCGATGGGCGAAGACCCACGTCTTGCCGGCTGGGACGGCCTCGGCCTCGCGATACAGGCTTATCAAAAGCGCGTGCTGCCGGTCATCGCGTGGCTGGGCGATCTGGCGCGGCGACAAAAGCGCCGTATTCCGGTGCGGCTGGTGAAGGGCGCGTATTGGGATACGGAGATCAAGCGCGCGCAGGAATTGGGCATCACCGATTATCCGACATTCACGCGTAAGCTGGCGACGGACACGTCCTACCTTGCGGGCGCACGCGCGCTGCTGGCGCTGGGCGACGCGGTCTTTCCGCAATTCGCAACCCACAACGCCCACACGCTGGCAGCCATCCAGACTTTCGCAAATGGCCGTACCGATTTCGAATATCAGCGGTTGCACGGCATGGGCGAGGCGCTTCACGCGCTCTATCGCGAAAAGAACATGGGCGGCGGCACGCGCATTTACGCCCCGGTCGGCACGCATGAGGATTTGCTCGCCTATCTGGTGCGCCGCTTGCTGGAGAATGGCGCGAACACGTCCTTCGTGAACCGCCTTGCCGATGACGAAGCACCGATCAACGAGATCGTGGCTGATCCGGTTGAGCAGTTGGCTGCGACGAACCCGCGCCGCAACCCACGTATCCCGCTTCCCGCCGATATTCTGCCGGACCGCAAAAACTCGTCCGGCTTTCACTGGAGCAATCCTGTCGTGACCGATCCGATCATTGCCGAAATGCAGGCCATCCTAAAAACACCGCAGCGCGCTGCGCCGATTGTCGGCGGTGAAACGCGCGGTGGAACGGCGATGCCGGTGCGCGATCCGTCCGATCGCAACCGCACCGTTGGCGAGGTTGTCGAAGCCAGCGTCAAGGATGCGGCCGACGCGCTCGGCAAGGCGCATGGCACCTATCGTGCGTGGGATAAACTCGGCGGCGATGCGCGGGGCAAAATCCTGGAACGCGCCGCTGACCTTTATGAAGCAAACCAGTCGCATCTGATGGCGCTGGCCGTGCGCGAAGCCGGCAAGTCTCTGCCCAACGCCTTAGGAGAAGTGCGCGAGGCGGTGGATTTCCTGCGCTATTACGCCGGACAGGCGCGCGCACAATTCAATAGCCCGGTGGCGCTGCCCGGTCCGACGGGTGAAGAAAATTCGCTGACCCTGCATGGCCGCGGCGTCTTCGCTTGCATCTCGCCGTGGAATTTCCCGCTGGCCATTTTCACGGGACAGGTCGCGGGCGTTTTGGCGGCCGGCAATGCCGTCCTCGCAAAGCCTGCCGAGCAGACTCCGCTGATCGCCGCTGCCGCGGTGAAGCTGTTGCACCAGGCCGGCGTGCCGGTCGACGTGTTGCATCTTCTTCCCGGCGATGGTCCGCGCATCGGCAATGCGCTGTTCTCCGATCCGCGTCTTGCGGGCGTGGCATTCACGGGCTCGACCGACGCCGCCAACGCCATCAATCGCGCGCTGGCCGGACGCACCGGTCCCATCGCCACCTTGATCGCGGAAACCGGTGGACAGAATGCGATGATCGTAGATTCCACCGCGCTACCGGAACAGGTCTGCCGCGACGTGCTGGCTTCCGCTTTCGACAGCGCGGGCCAGCGCTGCTCGGCGCTACGCGTCCTGTATCTTCAGGAAGACGTTGCGCCCAAAATGCTCGACCTCATCCTCGGTGCGATGGACGAGCTTAAGCTCGGCGATCCGATGCTGCTGGACACCGACATCGGCCCGGTGATCGACGAGGATGCGCGCAGATCGCTGCAAAGCCACGCGGACAAAATGGCCGTTGAGGCCAAGCTGCTACGCAAGCTGGCTGTGCCCACGGAATGTTCACATGGCGTTTTCTTCCCGCCGCATGTCTTCGAGATTTCCGGGATCGACGTGCTGAAGCGCGAAGTGTTCGGCCCGGTGCTGCATGTCGTTCGTTGGAAGGCTGCCGATCTTGATAAGGTTTGCGACGCCATCAACGCCACCGGCTACGGCCTGACGCTTGGTGTCCACAGCCGCATCGAGGAAACCGCGAAATTCATTCGCGAGCGTATTCATGCCGGGAACGTCTATGTGAACCGCAATCAGATCGGCGCGGTCGTTGGCGTGCAGCCGTTCGGCGGCGAAGGTTTGTCGGGCACCGGCCCGAAGGCGGGCGGCCCGCATTATCTCGCGCGCTTCGCACTGGAGCGCACATATACTGTGAATACAACGGCGGCGGGCGGCAACGCGTCGCTTCTCGCGGGAAGCGACGACGGAATCTGATATAGATTCGGTTATGTCCGGGGCAGACGCACACATCATCGTATTCGGCAACGAGAAGGGCGGATCGGGCAAAACCACCGCCGCGATGCACGTCGCCGTTTCACTCGCGCGGCTCGGCAAGCGCATCGCGACGATTGACCTCGACAACCGTCAGAAAAGTCTTACGCGGCAAATCGAAAACCGCGCGGCGTTCGTGCAGCGCAGCGGCGCCGATATCGCGTTGCCGGAGGCTCACGTTGTCGCGCGCTCCAATCTGAAATCGCTGGACGCGGCGGCGGAAGAGGAAGCCCGCAAGTTCACCGATCTGCTCGCCGATGTGCAGGACAAGTTCGAATTCATCGTTATCGACACGCCCGGTTCCGACACACAGCTTTCGCGTCTCGGCCACGCCATGGCCGACACGCTGGTGACGCCGATGAACGACAGCTTTGTCGATTTCGATCTGCTGGCGCGCATCGATCCGGAAACCTACGAGATCAAGCAGCCCAGCCTCTACAGCGATTTCGTCTGGGATTGCCGCAAGAAGCGCCTGATGGCGCGCAAGCCGGCGCTGGACTGGGTGGTCATGCGCAACCGCATTTCCTCCACGGACGCACGTAACAAGCGGAGGTTATCGGGCGCGCTCGACAGGCTGGCGGAGCGCATCAGTTTCCGCGTCGCGCCGGGTTTCGGCGAGCGCGTGATCTTCCGCGAGTTGTTTCCACACGGCCTCACCATGCTGGACATGCCGCAGCCGGGCCTGGGCATTTCGATGTCGATGTCTCTTGTCGCCGCGCGCCAGGAAGTGCGCGAACTTATGCAGACGCTGAAGCTGCCGGGGATCGGAACGAAAGTCGCTTAGTGCGCCGCTGCCGTCGTGGCGAAGCAGGTTTGCTTGCGCTCCGCCATGCGCTGGCAGACGGCGCGCGCTTCCGTTTCTACGAACGGACCGAAACGCGCGCGATAAAGCGTTTTGCCGTCCACCGACTGGAACGGCGATACGATGCGCTCGGACTGGCCCAGCACATCCATGGAGCGTTCGGCATAGGCGGCAAGCTGTCCCCGCGCGGAGGCCATATCGGCGAAGGCGCCGATCTGGATGGTCCAGCCGCGCGCCGTGCTGACCGGCACCGAGGCGGATTTGACGATGCCCTTCGCGGGATTGTGCAACAGGATGGTCGAGCCGCCGATATCGCCTTCACCGATTGCGGCGGCGCGTGGCGTCGGACGGATATTCGGCGGCGGCATGCGCACCACCGGCTCAAGCGATGCCATGCGCAGTGGTGACGGCGTCGGGCGAATATTGGGCGGCGGCTGGCGCGATGGTTCCACCGAGGCCAGGACGCGCAATGGCGGTGGTGTCAGCGTAATGGGGGCGACGGCCGGCTTTGAGGCCGGTGCGACCGGCTGCGCGATGGCAGGCCGTGGCGGCGGTGTCTGGGCGATCAGATTCGCGATGGGATCGTTGGGGCCGTCCGTGCGCGCCTCGGCGGCTTCTTCATCATTCGGATCGTTGGAAGCCACCTGCTGCACCGGGACCGCCGCGCCGCCGATCTGGAATCCGGCGATCACAGGATTTGCGACATCGTTGGCAGCAACGGCCTGCCACGGAATATTCGTGCGTGCGACCATGCGCGGATTGGTCTGGATCTGGGCATAGGTCTGATTGAGCAGGCGGATCATCTCGCGGTCGCGCATGCGTGCGGTGCGTCCGCCCATCACCACGCCGATAATCTGCGTGCCGCCGCGCGTGATCGAAGAAACGAGGTTGAACCCCGATGCCTGCGTATAGCCGGTCTTGATTCCGTCAGCGCCCTCGTAATGGCCGAGCAGATTGTCATGCGTGGGGTAGTAGCGGCCGCGGAAGACAAATCCCGGCGTCGAGAAATAGTGGAAATATTGCGGATAATCATACGCCAAATGGCGCGCCAGGATGGCGAGGTCTGCAGCCGTCGAAATCTGCCGTTCGTCGGGCAGGCCCGATGCGTTGTGATAGAACGTGTCCGTCATGCCGAGTTGCCGGCCGCGAGCAGTCATCATTTCCCCGAAATGATCTTCGGTGCCGCCAAGCATCTCGGCGATGGCGACCGCCACGTCGTTCGCGGACCACACCACGATGGAACGGATGGCGGTGTCGACCGGAATGGTTTCGCCGACGCGGAAATAGAGCTTGGTCGGTCCTTGGCTGGCGGCATGCAGCGACACCGGAATCGGCGTCTGCATATTCACCTCTCCGCGTTTCAGCGCATCGAACAGCAGATACAACGTCATCATCTTGGTCAGTGAAGCCGGGTGGCGTTCCTGTGACGCGTTGCGCGAGTAAAGGACACGCCCAGACACACCGTCCATGATCTCGGCGGCGTCTTTTTCGGGATCGGTCAGGCTGACATTGGCCCA
>DATCFN010000008.1:0-3136 GCA_036509475.1 Rhizomicrobium sp.
CTGGGTCCGCGCTCGGCACGCCGCGCGGCGCTGGCGTTGCTCAAGAAACGCGAAGTGTTGCTGGAGCCGCTTGGTGCCGCGATGCGCGATGCCGCCGCTGCGATCAAGACGTGCGAGGTCTGCGGCAATCTGGATTCGGTCTCGCCCTGTTCGCTCTGTGCCGATCCGCGCCGCGATGCCCATGTGCTGTGCATCGTGGAAGATGTTGCCGATCTGTGGGCGCTGGAACGCGCGAGCGTATTCCGCGGCAAATATCATGTGCTGGGCGGGGTGTTGTCGGCGCTGGACGGCGTGACGCCGGAAAAACTCAACGTCGCGCCCCTGATCGGCCGCGTGAAGAACGGCGTGGAGGAAGTCATCCTCGCCATGAATGCCACCGTCGAAGGACAGACCACGGCGCACTATCTGATGGACACGCTGGAACCCACCGGCGTGAAGATCACGCGCCTGGCGCACGGTGTCCCAGTCGGCGGCGAACTCGATTATCTCGACGAAGGTACGCTGAGCCACGCGTTTAAGGCGCGGCGGGCGATTTAGCCCGTCAATTTTGGTTGCGAGTCGTCTGAGAAATCGACGGCGGTGATGCGTTCGGCATGACGGTCCACGCCGCGCATGGAGGCTTCGATCAGGCCGATGTCCTTGTTGGTGAGATCGAAATGATCGCGCAATTTGGCTACGCGTTCGCTCATGCGTCTTACGTCGTCCAGCAGGGCGCCAACTTCTTTCTGAATAACGTGCGCGCTTTCGCGCATCTTCACATCACGAAGGACGGCCTGCATCGTCGTCACGGCGAGCCACAGCAAATGCGGCGAGACGATCGCGACCTTGGCTTCGCGCGCACGCTGCATGATTTCGGGAAAGCCGTAATGCAATTCCGAAAACACCGATTCTGAAGGCACAAACATAATGACGGGCGTCTGTGTCTCGCCCTTGATGATGTATTTTTCGGATATGTCTTTGACGTGCTTTTGAACGTCTGAACGCATCCGTGCCATCGCCAGTTTGCGCTCGTCATCGGTGGCAGAGATGCGAAGCATTTCGAACGCTTCCAGGGGGAACTTGGAATCGATGACGACCAGCCCCGCATCGGCGGAAAGGCGAATAATGCAATCCGGCCTTTTTCCGTTCGAGAGCGTGAACTGAAAATCGTAATGCGCCGGCGCGAGTTGGTCGGCGATGATGGATTCCATTCTTTCCTGCCCAAACGCGCCGCGCGTCTGTTTGTCCGACAGGATCTCCTGCAAGCTCACAACCTGGCCGGACAAAGCCGCGATATTCTTTTGCGCTTCGTCGATAACAGTCAGGCGCTCGCCGATTCCCGCAATCGTCGCCGCCGTCTTCGTCGCGCTGTCGGTGAGCGACTCGCCCAACCGCTTGTTCAACGCGTCGATCTGTTCGGTCAGTGTGCGCTGCAGTTCCGCTTGTGCCGTCACGGTCTGGGTGAACTTGCCGGTGATCTCGCCCTGCGCCTGCAAAAGCGTGTCGATGCGCGGGTCCGGCTTGGGCGGCTCCACAACCGGCGCGGCCGGGCGGCGCAGAGCGAAGGCGACAATGGCGGCGGCCACGATCAATGACGCGGCGAGGACAATATAGGCGAAATCCATGGGTTTTCCGGCATTCTCTTGACCCGGAAAGGGCGAAACCCTATTTCCGGCGCATGACGATCCGCCCCATCCTTACCGCGCCCGATCCGCGCCTGAAAGCGGTCAGCGAACCTGTCGCCAAGGTCGATGCGGAAATCCGCCATCTGATCGACGACATGATCGAGACGATGTACGGCGCCGATGGCATTGGCCTCGCCGCCGTGCAGGTCGGCGTGCCCAAGCGCGTTCTGGTCATGGATATCGAACAGAAGGATGGCAAGAAAAATCCCAAGGCTTACGTCAATCCCAGAATCCTCTGGGCATCGGAGGAATTGGTGACGTTCGAGGAGGGCTGCCTGTCGGTCCCCGAAATCTGGGATGAGGTCGAACGCCCCGCGAAGATCCGCGCCGAATATCTGGACCGCGACGGCAAGCGCCACGAAATCGAAGCCGATGGATTGTTCGCGACCTGCCTGCAACATGAGATGGATCATCTTGAAGGCGTGCTGTTCCTGGATCATCTGTCGAAACTCAAGCGCAGCATGGCGCTGAAGAAATTGCAGAAGGCCAAGCGTCTGAAAGATGCGGGCTGAGGCTATGCGCCTCGCATTCATGGGCACCCCGGACTTCGCTGTCCCCACGCTCACCGAGCTTTTGGGACAAGGGCACGAGATCGCGGCCATCTATTCGCAGCCGGCGCGACCCAAAGGGCGCGGTCTAGGCCTTGAGCCGTCGCCCGTGGCCAGGATCGCGGAAAGTTTCGGCATTCCTGTTCGCACACCGCTGACGTTGAAGGATGCAGAGGCGCAGGCCGAGTTCGCGGCGCTCGAACTCGATGCCGCGATTGTCGTCGCGTATGGATTGCTTCTGCCCAAACCGGTCCTCGATGCGCCGCGGTTGGGCTGTTTCAATCTGCACGGATCGTTGTTGCCGCGCTGGCGGGGCGCCGCGCCGATCCAGCGCGCGATCATGGCGGGTGACGCTGAAACCGGCGTCATGGTGATGCGGATGGAAGAAGGCCTCGACACCGGTCCGGTGCTGATGGCCGAACGTACGCCCATTGGCCGCGAGACCTATGGCGATCTGCATGACGAGCTGTCGCGATTGGGCGCGGATTTGATGGCGCGTGCGATGTCGGCACTGTCTCTGGGGCAGACGACCGAGGCGCCACAGCCGGACGAAGGCGTGACCTACGCCAGAAAAATCCTGAAAGAAGAGGCGCGCATCGACTGGACAAAACCCGCGCGCGAGGTGGATTGCCTGATCCGCGGTTTGTCGCCATTCCCCGGCGCATGGTGCGAAGTCAAAGGCGAGCGGCTGAAAATCCTTTATGCCGAACCTGTGCGTGGCAAAGGCGCACCGGGCGAAATTCTCGATGACGCGCTGATCGTCGCTTGCGGCGAAGGCGCGTTAAAACTCATCCGTCTGCAGCGCGCCGGGAAAGCAGTGATGACGGCGGACGAATTGCTGCGCGGTTTTGTAGTGCCGAAAGGAATTCTATTCACCTGAGGCTTTAACCCTTTTGATCCCAGCCAGCCACAACACCGTTGTCT
>DATCFN010000009.1:0-6067 GCA_036509475.1 Rhizomicrobium sp.
GTCGTCCATGAACATCAGCGAGCCGTAGATGTCGGCCATTTTGCTGACTTCGTAGTGACCCATCGCGCCGAACGTGTAGCGTTCGTCAGGACGCTGCAGATAGTTGAGCGGTGCGAAGTTGAACTTGTCCGCGCCGGTGAACGGCGAAACGTTGCCCGGCCCGGAAACCGTAAAGCTCGGACCTGTTTTGCCAGCTGCGGAAACCGAGTTGAAACGGCCACCTGCGCCATTGAGAGCCGCCGTCGACGAACCGGCGCAGATGAAGCTGCCGCCGAAGGTTGTTGCCGTGCCGCAAGCCGACACGTCATACTGGTTTTCCGTCACCGGCTGGATGTTGCGGTAACCGGCATACATGGTGACGTTGCCTTTGCCGTCGGCAGAGTTGACGCCCATGATGACGGTGCCATCGGTGTCGGCGCCCTGAAGGACGTTGGACGGCGCCTGCGGGATCGTGCCCGGGTTGGTGCCGCCAAGGCCTTCGGCGACGATGCCGCGTGCGAAGCCGTTGCTGTTGTTGTGCTGGTTGATGGAGTACTGGCCATCGAACTCAACGCCTTCAAAATCCTTGCGCATGATGAAGTTCACGACGCCGGCGATGGCGTCCGAACCGTACACGGCCGAGGCACCACCAGTCACGACTTCAACGTGATCGATCAAAGCCGCAGGGATTTGGTTCAAGTCAGGCGAAGGAA
Organism: Rhizomicrobium sp.; assembly: GCA_036509475.1. Taxonomy (GTDB): domain Bacteria; phylum Pseudomonadota; class Alphaproteobacteria; order Micropepsales; family Micropepsaceae; genus Rhizomicrobium. The sequence goes on from DATCFN010000009.1 coordinate 693, forward strand.
GCGAGGGATCGCCCGGCATCAGACGCTTGCCGTCGATCAAAACCAGGGTACGTGAGCTGCCCAGGTTGCGCAGGTTGACAGTCGCCGTTCCGGTCGCGCCGTTCGAAGCGCTTTCGCCGAAATCGGCGAAGGCGGACGGAAGGTTGTTCAGAAGGTTTTCGACGTTCGTCGTGCCTTCGAACTTCATTTCCTGCTGGCCAACCGCCGTAACGGGCGAGCTGGAGTAGAGGCCGGTCTGCGGAATGCGCGAACCCGTGACAATCACGGTTTCAACCGACGAGTCTTGCGCCATTGCGGGGCCCGCAACGGCGATTGCGGCTGCTGCCGATGCTCCTAGGAGCAGGGCAGAGCGCAAACTGCGCTTGTTCTGATTGGTCTGATACACTGGGAACCCCCTTGGTTCGATCGTAACGACTACTGCCATCAACGGAATCATTGCTTGCCGGATGGCAGCTGTTGCCGCGCACCAATAGCGATGACGCGGTAATGCCCGTTTGGATGAAAGCTAGAAGAGACTTGCTATCCGGGTCAAAACCGAATTGACAAAAGCCCGTCTTTAACAAGGCCGTTGTGCCCTTTTTGCATCTATTTTGTGACGTAGGGCTCAGGATATTGCGATGCACGGCGGTGTCCCCGAAACAAATCTTTGGTGAACCCGATTAGCAACTTATGAAAGCCGGTGTGTGTCACCGAAAGCTGGCTCGAATCGGCGCATAATCGCGGTGGCGCGCACCAATGGCGCGATCCTGGCGTCAGAGCGGAAAAAGGGCCGAAATGCGGCCGGTCAAGGCATGAAAACAGGATTGATATCCCATCCGGGATGCCTCGGGCATGCCCCGCCGCCGGGCCACCCAGAAAGCCCGGACCGTCTGCGCGCCGTCCTCCGGGCGCTGGAAGGGGCGGAATTCGCGGCGCTCGATCGCGACACCGCCATCCCGGCGGATCGCAACGCTTTGCTCGCCGTCCACACCCCCGCCCATGTCGATGCGATCCTTGGCCGCCTGTCGGACGAAGCAGCGCGAGACGGTTTCGCCGCGATCGATGCCGACACGTTCATGTCGCAAGGCTCCGCCGAGGCCGCGCGGCTTGCCGCCGGCACCGTGATCCGCGCTGTTGATCGTGTTGCAAGTGGAGAAATCAAAAATGCTTTTTGCGCGGTGCGTCCGCCGGGTCATCACGCGCCATCCGATCGCGCGATGGGTTTTTGTCTTTTCAACAATGTCGCGATCGGTGCGTTTCATGCCCGTAGAATCGGCATTTCCGAGAAAGTCGCGGTGATCGATTTCGACGTGCATCACGGCAACGGCACGCAGGATATTTTTTTCGCCGAGCCAGATCTTTTTTATGCTTCGACACATCAGATGCCGCTTTATCCCGGCACCGGTTCGCCGCGCGAACATGGAATCGCGAACAACATCCTGAATGTGCCGCTCGCGCCTTATTCGGGAAGCGCGGAATTTCGCAGCGCCATGACAGACGTTATTATTCCCGCGCTGGACGCTTTCGCGCCCGGATTTATTTTCCTCTCCGCCGGTTTCGATGCCCATGACGACGACCCGCTGGCGCAGCTTCGCCTGACGGACGAAGACTTCGGCTGGGCCACGGCCCGTTTATGCGAAGCGGCGCGCCGGCTGTGCGGGGGCCGCGTTGTCTCCACCCTTGAAGGCGGTTATGACCTCGACGCGTTGGGGCGGTCCGCCGCCGCCCATGTCCGCGCGCTGATGGAGGCGTAGAATATGTCAACGAAATCAAAGCCTAATACTACTCCGGTTGCGGAGCTGTCGTTCGAAGTGGCGCTCAAGGAGCTGGAGGACATTGTCGGCCGCCTGGAACAGGGCGAAGTCGACCTCGAAGACTCCATCGCGCTCTATGAACGGGGGCAGGCGCTCAAGATCCATTGCGAGGCCCGGCTGAAGGCCGCCGAAGGCCGTCTGGAGAAGATCGTCCACGGCGCAAAAGGCCCCGAGGGTGTCGAAGCCGTCGAGCTGGGTTGATCCGCTTAATATGACTCTGCGCTCCGTCCCCAAAAGTTCCGCTTTCGAACCTGCTCTCGCCGAGACGGCGCGTTTTGTCGAGCAGGCGCTGGACGCTCTGCTGCCGCAACCTTCGGGCCCGGAAGCACGGCTGCTGGAGGCTATGCGCTACGCCACCCTGGGCGGCGGCAAGCGGCTGCGTGGATTTCTCGTGGTGCAGAGCGGCGGATTGTTCGGCGTGGATCGCCGCGCGCTCGCGCGTGTCGCCGCCGCCGTCGAATGCATTCACGCTTATTCTCTGGTGCATGACGATTTGCCGGCGATGGACGATGATGATCTGCGGCGCGGCAAACCTACGGTTCACAAGGTTTTCGACGAAGCCACGGCCATTCTGGCCGGCGATGCACTTCTTACGCATGCGTTTGGATTGCTGTCCTCGCATGAAGCGCATGGCGATCCGTTCGTGCGTTGCGAGTTGGTGTCGCGTCTCGCGCAGGCGTCCGGCGCGGCGGGCATGGTCGGCGGCCAGATGATGGACATCGCGTTCGAGGGCAAAGCGACGGAACTTCCGCAGATCACGCGATTGCAGCGCATGAAGACGGCGGCGCTCATCGCGTTTTCCTGCGAGGCTGGCGCGATCATGGGCAAAGCCGCGCCGCCCATGCGCGCAGCACTGTTTAACTATGGTCAGGAACTCGGACTGGCGTTTCAAATCGCCGACGATCTTCTGGATGCGCAAGGCGATGCGGCGCTGATGGGAAAAGCGGTGCAGAAAGATGCCGCTTTCGGCAAGTCGACCGTTGTGTCGGTGATGGGTGCGCAACGCGCGCGCGCGCAGGCGGATGCGATGGCCGATCAAGCCGTGCATCACCTTGATTTGTTTGACGATAAGGCGGACCTTTTGCGCGCGGCGGCGCAATTTGTCGTTCAACGCCAAACCTGAACGCGCCCGACACGGTTTTGCTATGACCTGGCCTGCCAACATCACGCTTCTCGATCAGGTTCGCGAGCCGTCGGATTTGCGCGCATTGCCGCGAAAGGATTTGCCGCGTCTCGCCGACGAGTTGCGCAAGGAAACCATCGACGCGGTTTCGGTGACGGGCGGACATCTGGGCGCGGGGCTTGGTGTCGTCGAACTCACCGTCGCGCTGCACTATGTGTTCAACACGCCCGACGACAAGATCATCTGGGACGTCGGCCATCAGGCCTATCCGCACAAAATCCTCACCGGCCGCCGTGACCGCATCCGCACCTTGCGCATGGGCGGAGGTTTGTCCGGTTTCACCAAGCGCGCGGAGAGCGAATACGATCCGTTCGGTGCGGCGCATTCCTCGACATCGATTTCCGCGGGCCTCGGCTTTGCCGTCGCGCGCGATCTGAAAAAAGAAAACCGCAACGTCGTCGCCGTCATCGGTGACGGCGCGATGAGCGCGGGCATGGCCTATGAGGCGATGAACAATGCGGGCGCGATGGATGCGCGCCTCATCGTCATCCTCAACGACAACGACATGTCGATCGCGCCGCCAACCGGCGCGATGAGCGCCTATCTGGCGCGATTGATTTCGAGCAAGCCCTATCGCGGTTTCCGCAGCATCGGCAAGCGCATCAGCAGCATCTTCCCGCGCTTCATGAAAGAGCGCGCGCGCCGCGCCGAGCATTATGCGCGCGGCATGGCGGTGGGCGGCACGTTGTTCGACGAGATGGGCTTTTATTATGTCGGCCCGATTGACGGTCACAACCTCGATCATCTGATCCCGGTGCTGGAGAATGTGCGCGACGCGAAAAACGGGCCGATCCTCGTTCACGTCGTAACGCAGAAGGGTAAAGGCTATGCGCCCGCCGAAGCCAGCGCCGACAAATATCACGGCGTCGTCAAATTCAATGTGCTGACCGGCGAGCAGAGCAAATCCGCCGCCAAGGCGCCGCAATACACGAAGGTGTTTGCCGAGGCCCTGATCGCGGAAGCGGAAAAAGACGAACGCATCGTCGCCATCACCGCTGCGATGCCGGGCGGCACGGGCCTCGATCTCTTCGCCAAGAAATTTCCCGACCGTTGTTTCGATGTCGGTATTGCCGAGCAACATGCGGTGACATTCGCCGCTGCTCTCGCGGCCGAGGGCATGAAGCCGTTCGCGGCGATCTATTCGACATTCCTGCAGCGCGCTTACGATCAGGTCGTCCACGACGTCGCGATCCAGTCATTGCCGGTGCGGTTCGCGATCGACCGCGCGGGCCTTGTCGGCGCGGACGGCCCGACGCATGCCGGTTCGTTCGACGTCACGTATCTGGCGACGTTGCCCGGCTTCGTGGTGATGGCGGCGGCCGACGAAGTCGAGTTGATGAACATGGTGGCGACAGCAGCGGCGATTGACGATGCGCCAAGCGCGCTGCGCTATCCGCGCGGCGAAGGCTGGGGCCTTGAACGGCCGAAAGCCGGCACCGTTCTGGAGATCGGCAAAGGCCGCATCCTGCGCGAAGGCAGCAGCATCGCCATCCTCAATCTCGGCGCGCGGCTGTCGGAATGCCTGATCGCCGCGGACAAACTGTCCGCCTACGGACTAACGGCCACCGTTGCCGATGCGCGCTTCGCCAAGCCGCTTGATACCGATTTGATTGCGCGGCTGGCGCGCGAGCATGAGGTTCTCATCACCATCGAGGAAGGCGCCATCGGCGGCTTTGCTTCGCATGTCATGCAATTCCTGGCGCTGGACGGCGCCTTCGACAAAGGCCTGAAGATGCGGCCGATGACCTTGCCGGATCATTTCATCGATCAGGATACGCCCGAGCGCATGTATGCGGCCGCCAATCTCGACGCGCGCTCCATCGTGGCCGTGGCTTTGAATGCGCTGGGCCGCGAGCGCGAAGCCATTGCGGCGCGCGAAAGCGCTTGAACGGATTTATGCCGTCACCGTCCAATCGCGCCGATCTTTTTCTCGTCGAACATGGCTACGCGAAATCGCGCACCGAGGCGCAGGAAGCGATTGCGGCAGGCAAGGTGTTCGAGAGCGGGCGGCCTGTGCTCAAGCCTTCGCAGCGCCTGAACGAAACTTCGCGCATCAAATATGAGCGGGCGCATCCTTATGTCTCGCGCGGAAGTTTGAAGCTGGCGGCTGCGCTCACGCATTTCGATCTGTCGCCGTATCAGCGGATCGCGCTGGACATCGGCGCATCGACGGGCGGCTTCACCGAGGTTCTGCTGTTGCGCGGCGCCACCTATGTCTATGCCGTCGATGTCGGCCACGGCCAGCTCGATCCGAAACTGGCGAAAGACCCGCGTGTGATTTTGCTGGAGAAGATCAATGCGCGCGATCTCAGCGTGGCGACGATCAAGCACAAGCCGCAAGCCATTGTCGCGGATGTGAGTTTCATCAGTCTGAAGCTAGCGCTTCCTAAAGCGCTGGC
>DATCFN010000010.1:0-8922 GCA_036509475.1 Rhizomicrobium sp.
CTGCAAGGAAGTTTGCATTCCCGAAGAACAGACGGTGAGCGTGCCGGTAACGGTGAGCGCAACGCCCGCCGCGCCCTATGCGACCGTCGAGGAACAGTTCGCCGCTGCGCGCGCGAAACTTCCCGCGCCGTCGCCCTGGCCGGTCACGTTTCAGGCGGGTGACAAACTCGATCTTTTCGTCGCATCGCCGTCGCTCAACAAGATGCAACTGAAGGACGCTTCGTTCTATCCTGCCGAAGAAGGCGTGGTAGCGGGCATGGCGCCGCAACAGCTCGGCACGGCGGATGGTGGCCTGGTGCTGCGCCTGACGCGCGCGAAAGACGCGAAAGCGCCCAAAGAAGTCGCCGGCGTTCTGGTGCTGACCTCGAGCGATGGCTCGGTGCAGGCGCTGGACGTGAAGGCGGCACCCGGCGCCGTTCCGTCCGCGACATTTGCCGCAACCGGCGATGCCGAAAATACCGGGCTGGTCGCGGCGCTTCTCTTCGCATTGCTGGGCGGCCTGATCCTGAACCTGATGCCTTGCGTGCTGCCGATATTGGCGATGAAGGCGCTCGCCATTGCGGGCACGGCGCATGGCAACAGACGCGAAGCCGCCAGGGAAGGTTTTGCCTACGGCGCCGGCGCGATCTTGAGTTTCGTTGCATTGGGATTGGCGCTCATCGTGCTGCGCGCGGGCGGTCAGGCCATCGGTTGGGGCTTTCAATTGCAGGAACCTGCCGCCGTTGCCGGATTCGCGTTGCTGGTGTTCGCGGTGGGCCTCAATCTTTCGGGAGTGTTTGAATTTGCCAATATCAGCGCCGGCGACGGGCTGACGCGGCGCGGCGGCGTGTTGGGTTCTTTTTTCATCGGCGTTCTGGCCGTGGCCGTTGCCGCACCCTGCACCGCGCCTTTCATGGCGGCAGCGCTCGGCTATGCGCTGACGCAAAGCGCGGTGTCGGCGTTGCTTGTGTTTCTTGCACTCGGCATCAGCTTCGCGCTTCCTTTTGTATTGATCGGTTTATCGCCGGCGTTGTTGCGCGTGTTGCCGAAACCCGGCGCGTGGATGCTGACCTTCAAGCAGTTGCTCGCCTTTCCGATGTATGGCGCTGCGGTGTGGCTGGTATGGGTTTTGTCGCAGGAAACCGGCGGCATCGGCCTCGTCGCCGTTCTCTCTGCGATGGTCGTGCTCGCTTTCGCGGCATGGGCGTGGACAGCCAGCCGGAGCGCGCGTGGCGCGTGGCGCGGCATCGGTACGGTCTTCGCGATCCTCGGATTGATCGCCGCATTGGCATCGTTGGTCGCGATCCATGACACGGCCATCGCGCCTGCTGCAGCAGCAACGCAGACGGAGGCCGCGGGAATTCCCTATGAGCCTTACACGGCTGCGAAGGTGACCGCGGCGCGGGCGCAGAAACGGCCCGTCTTCGTGGATGCCACCGCGGCCTGGTGCATAACCTGCCTGGTCAATGAGAAAGTCGCACTATCCGGTGCGCGCGTTCACGATGCCTTCGCGGCGAAACATATCGCCTATTTCGTCGCCGACTGGACAAACCGCAATCCGGAGATCACCGCATTGCTCGCGGCGCATGGCCGTTCGGGCGTCCCGCTTTATCTCTATTATGCGCCGGGCGCGGCAGAGGCGGTGGTGCTGCCGCAGATTTTGACCGAGGATGAAGTTTTGAAAGTGATTGGTAATTAAGAGGGGCGGCATGCGCAGTCTTCGGCAATGGCATCAATATATCAGCCTGTTTTTCGCGCCTGTGATTTTCTTCTTTGCGTTCAGCGGTTTCCTACAACTCGCCGGCTTTCATGAAACGCATCGCGGCAGCGCGTACAAGCCGGCGGCCTGGATCGTGGCGCTTTCTTCGTTGCATCAGCATCAGCGCGTGGAAACCGATGCGGACAATGACGACCATATGGGCGGCGGCGGGTCGCTTCCATTGTTTAAGCCATTTGCGGTTTTCATGTCATGGGGATTGATGTTGTCGAGCCTGCTGGGCATGGCCATTGCGCTGACCAATCCGATCTCGCGGCGCACGTCATTAATCGTGCTCATCGCCGGAACGCTGATCCCGATAACGCTGATAGTGGTGTGAGGCGTCACGCCGCCGCGTGACTGCCGCCGATATAGGTCTTGGTGCCGCGATTGTGGATATGATCGGTGGTCAGAACGTCGCCGGGCTTGTGGTCCGGCCCCGCTTCCAGCTTGCGATAGAGCGCGGCGAAATCCTTATAGGTCTCCGCGAACAGTTCGTCGAACGAGCCGATGACGAAATAGCTCTCCTGGAAATCGTCGATGCGGTAGTCCGTGCGCATCACCCGCTCCAGATCGAAATGGATGCGGTTGGGTGACGGGCTTTCCACAGCGTAGATCGACTCCGCGCGGCTCGAGACAATGCCGGAACCGTAGATGCGCAGGCCTTCTGGCTTTTCGATCAGCCCGAATTCCACCGTGTACCAGTAAAGGCGTGCGAGGTTTTTCAGTTTGCCGAATTCCGTCAGCGCGCGCTGGCCGCCCTTACCATAGGCTTCCATGTAGTTGGCGAAGACGGGATGGGCGAGCATCGGCACGTGACCGAAGAAATCGTGGAAGACATCCGGCTCCTCGATGTAGTCGAGCTGATCCGGGCGGCGGATAAACTGGCCGACGGGAAAGCGCCGATGCGCCAGATGATCGAAAAAGATTTCGTCCGGCACCAGCGACGGCACCGCGACCGTGCGCCAGCCCGTCAGCTTCTCCAGCTTGTCGGAGGCGCGTTCGAAATCGGGAATCTGGTCGGGTATCAGTTGCAGGCCATTCAGCCCGTCCAGAAACTCGCTGCAGGCACGGCCGGGCAGAACTTTCGATTGCCGTTCGAACAAAGTGCGCCACACCGCATGATCGGCGGGCGTGTACCGCTCCCAATGTTGGTCGATCGTATAGTCCGGCCGGATCTCCGGATGTTTGTTTCGCAATTCGTCCAAAGTCGGCATGAATGAATCCTTTGCGCACCCGGCAGCGCCATATGATTAAACGGCCGTCATGCCGGGCTGTAAAGCCGCGCGCGATTGTTGCGAGCGGAGGGCGCGCCTTGCATCTGTGTTGCGGCCACTATGCGCAATTGGCAACCCCATTGCGAAGCGCCCGGAGTATGGTGCGCCTCCTTTCAGCTTTGGCATGGAGTTCTGCAATGAGTGCGTTCGAATCGGTGGATTTCGATCACCACGAGACCGTCGCGTTTTTCGACGACAAGGCTTCCGGGCTCAAGGCGATCATCGCCATTCATTCGACCGCGCTCGGCGCCGCCTGTGGCGGCACGCGCATGTATCCCTATGCCAACGGCGACGCGGCGTTGACCGACGCGCTGCGCCTGTCGCGCGGCATGAGCTACAAGAATGCCATCGCCGATCTGCCGCTCGGCGGCGGCAAGGCCGTCATCATCGGCGATCCGTCGAAGGACAAGAGCGCTGCGCGCTTTCTGGCCTATGCGAACGCCGTCAACACGCTCGGCGGCCGCTACATCACCGCCATGGACGTCGGCATCGTGCCGAATGACATGCCGCTGATCGCGCGCGGCACCAAGCACGTCGCTGGTTACGACCAGCCGGGCAAGCCGGCTGGCGATTCCGGCCCGCCGACAGCGCTCGGCGTCTTTGTCGGTCTGAAAGGGGCCGTGAAACACCGCTTGAAAGCCGACACCACCAAGGGCCTGACGGTGGCCATTCAGGGTCTCGGCAAGGTCGGCACCAATCTCGCCACGCGCCTGCATGCGGAAGGCGCGAAGCTGCTCGTTTCGGATGTGAATGCCGACGCGGTGAAGAAGGCTGTCGACATGTTCGGCGCGACGGCGGTGTCCGCCGATGACATCGTGACCGCCGAATGCGATGTGTTTTCGCCCAACGCGCTGGGCGCGGTGCTGAACGACAGGACGGTGGACAAAATTCACGCGAAGGTCATCGCGGGCGCTGCCAACAACCAGCTCGCGCGCGATGAACACGGCACGGCGTTGAAGGCGCGGGGCATTCTCTATGCGCCGGACTACGTCATCAACGGCGGCGGAATCATCCGCGTCGCGGGTCAGATTTTCGACTGGAGCGATGCCGAAGTGGATTGCCGCGTGCTCGGCATCGCCGGCACGCTGTCGCAGATTTTTCAGCGCGCAGAGGCGGACAATCTACCAACCAATGTCGTCGCGGATCGCATCGCGGAAGAGCGCATGGCGGCCAGCGCGAAGCCGGCTATCCGCGCCGCCGAATAAGCGGTCAGTGCAGCAGATGCGGCCATAGGCCGATAATCCCGATCGCGATCAGATAGAACGCGATCAGGTAATTCAGCAGCCTTGGCACGAACAGGATCAGGATACCGAAGATCAGTGCGATCAGCGGCTGGATGACGAGGATGTCGACGCCCATGATGGGGTGCATGGCAATTTCTCCGTTACAGCTTGCGGTCAACGCGCCTTGCGGCGCTTCGTTGCCGTCTTTTTCTTTTTTGCTTTCTTTGCGGGCGCTTTCCTGGTGACGCGCTTTTTCGCTGCCGGGCGCTTAGCCCTTTTTACATTTTTGCGACGCGCCACGCTTGTGCGTCCTTCCGGCGCGCCGAGAACCTCGCCGCCCATGAAAGACGGCGGATCGCTGGCGGGAAATGACTCCGCGATCTGTTCGTCGATCTTGCCCAGATATTTGGTTTTGGGTGCCACGTCGTGTTCCGTCTCTTTTAGCGATCCGAACGGTACAAGCGGTTCCGAAGATAGGCGAGGGCGCTGGCCACTTTAAGCGCGGCGTTTTCTGAACCGGGAGCCGCGCTGCGCGTTACCTCGCTGGATGTTTCAAGGATACGCGTATGAGCGTCGGGATTATCGCCCTTGTCCTGCTTACGGGACTGATCTTTGCATTTTTGGCCACGGGCCCGTCGGCGCCAAAGCCGGATCGTGCTGATAAAGACCGGCGGGACTGACTGTCCGCACCGTCGGGCAATGCGCTAGCTTCGCCGGGATACTGGCAGGCGATTCATGGCTTTTTATGTTTATGTCCTGGCAGGCAAAGCTGGCCGCAGCCATCGCACCTATGTGGGCTGGACCACCGATCTTGATCGTCGCCTTGCGCGGCATAATACCGGCGCCGGCGCCAAATCGACGCGTGGCCATGTCTGGATTCTTCTCTACGCCGAACGGCATCCGACGCGGCATGATGCCATGAGCCGCGAGTGGCACCTGAAACGCGACAAAGCCTTTCGAAAAATGTTGCGCACGGATGGGGCTTGGCCCGCATAATCTTGTTTTATCGTGTATCCCGGCACAAAGCCGATTGAGGCGGCGGCCGTTTTGGATTTGGCTGGCCGGGAGCAGAATGGAACTGCGGCGCAGCTGGTGAGCCATCTGCGTGGTTACACGATTAGGGGCGAACGGGATGCGCATTACACGACGGGGCTATCTGGGATTGACCGTGGCTGCGGCCGGCATGGCGGCGGTCCAAACGGCAAGCGCCAACGCAAGCGACAGCGCGACGACACAGGAAAGCGCCGCGGCGCCGCGCGGACAGTTCGTGATCCGCAACGCGGGCAGCGGCGGCCATGACTATACCGATGCGCTTGCCGCGCTGCGCGCCTATGCGATCGCCGAGATTGATGCGCAAGGGCTGCCCGGCATGACGCTGTCCGTGACGGACATCGACGGATTTGTCGCGGTGCTGGCGCTGGGCTGGGCTGACGTCGAGCGGCGTGTGCCGCTTGTGTCTGAAAACTTTTTCCAGATCGGCTCCATCAGCAAGTCGACCGTCGCGCTCACCATTCTGGCATTGGCGGATCAGGGCCGGATCGACCTCGATGCGCCCGTGGCGAAATATCTGCCCGATGCCGCGCTACCCGATGCGCCCATTACCGTGGCGCAACTTCTCAGTCACTCGACGGGCCTTCCCGACGGTGCGCTGCTCTTTCCGCGCGTGCCCGATGGCAAGCTCTGGAGCGGTTCGCCGCCGGGATCGCACTTCTCCTACAGCAATACGGGCTTCAATCTTCTGGGCGCGCTGATCGAACGCATCACCGGCATGTCGCATCAGGATGCCACCCGGAAACTTGTGCGCGAGCCGCTGGGGCTGGGCGAGATGGCGGGTACGATCCGCGAGGAAGATCGCGCGCGCTACGCCGTGGGCTATTGGGCTTATGACGAGACAGCGTCGACGTTGCCGCACGCGCCGCTCGAGGTTGCGCCATGGAACGAAGAGGACGTCGCTGCCGGATCGATCGGTGCAACAAGTGAAGTCATGGCGAAATACTTGCGGGCTCTCATGCGGATCGGTCGCGGGCAGGGCGCGCCCGTTCTGTCGGATGCTGCCGCACATCGCTTCGCCACGCCGGTTATCAAGACCGACGACTTTGGTCCGGACGGCCGCTATGCCTGCGGTATCGCGGTCGTGCCGCTCGATGGAAAAATCTGCTTTCATCACACGGGCGGCATGATTTCGTTTACGTCGTCCTTCCATGCCGATGCGGCCGAGGGAGTGGGGTGCTTCGCGAGCGTGAACGCCACGATCGGCAACTACCGTCCGCGCCAGACAACGGCTTTTGCCGTGCGTCTCCTGCGCGCTGCACGAAGTGGCGCACGCGCGCCGAGCGCACCCGATCCGCTGACTGCGTTCCAGGTAAAAAAGCCGGCGCCCTATCTGGGCCGTTTCGTGTCGCAGCAAGGCGACGTCTTCACGCTTGTCGAGTCTGCGGAAGGTTTGCGCATCGGCGCGTTCGGCACCAGCGGCCGCGTCGCGCCTTCGGGCGATTCATTGATGACGGATCACCCGAAACTGACCACGCATCTGCTCGATCCCGTACTGGAAAAGAAAAATGTCGTTGGCTTCTGGTGGGGCGAGACGTTGTTTGGACGCAATACGCCGCGCGCCCAGCCCGTGCCGACAGCCGCCGCGCGTGCGCTTAGCGGCGTCTATCTCAATCGCGATCCGTGGGTCGGTTACGCGACTGTGCTCGCGCGTGGAGATAAGATCGTTGCGGAAGGGTTGGGTCAGTTGGTGGAGCGGAACGGTTACTGGACGTTGGCGAAAGACGCCGGCGGCGTGGAGCGGTTTCGTTTTGACGCCGTCCTCAATGGCCGCCCCCAGCGCCTGAACGCGTCCGGCGTAGATCTTTGGCGTGTGACGGTGTGATCGCGCGATGAAGTCTCAGAGCAGATTCGCCTCGCCCACCAACAGGGCGAGAAGATAGCAGACCGCCATCGCCCCCAGGATTGCCGCCGCACTGATCAATGCGATACGGGCAAGAGGGCGTTGCAGGAGCGTTTTGCGCGGTACTGCGATGGCGGACATGTGAGCCGGCATAGGAAAAGCGGTTGCGCGGAAACGCTAAGATCGCCTGATTGATCAAAGATGACCGGCACGGCCAAACTTTGTCGCAAGATGTATCACGCACCCTGCGAAATGCCGGAATTTATAATATTTTCAAAGACTAAGCGCCAAGAGCGGGCGCGTTCGAAATCGTCGTTGCCGGATACCGTGGAAGGCGATCGACAACACACTTTGCGCTGGTCTGAAGAGCCGCGCGAATTTTGATTTTACTGGTGCGGAGGAGGCCTCACTCTAGGGCCGACAACCGGCTGATCCACCTACGCTTTCTCCATCCATTTTTCGCACTACCAACGTCTATACCATCAATTTTTAAACTCTATTCGCCGATTTGGAGTGGCGGGAAGCCGCCCGGCTCCAAGATTTGCGCAGGAGGTGATTCGCAGGCCTCGTGAGGTCGGCTGCGGCGATGACTTTGAAGAATGATACGGCGCACCGCCGATACCATCGCAAAGGCCTACCTCTACACAGCGTGCGCACTATGTTCTGCGGCAATGGCGCGATTCATCAGTACGGCGTCCTTGTCGAAGACAAATCCACTCAAGATCATATTCGCGGTCTGCCCGTCATCTGACAGCGGAAGATAGACCGTTTCATACGGCTCAAGACCTTTGCCGTCCCAGTTGGTTTGACCAGTCACCCGTACCGGCAATTGGCCGCTTACGACTTTACGGTAGATGAGAAGGGTACCCTCCACGGTCTCCCGACCGAACGGCGCAAATACTTCCCGCAGCGTCTGATGGGTTCCGTTGAGTCCGAAATAGCTTCCCACCAAGTTGCCGACAAGGCGATAGCGAAAATCGTCCGCGTCCGGCAACACATCCGCTAGAAATATCCAGCCTAGATGCTGTCGCAAATCGGAGGGACTAACGTCTTTGCGCGCAGGCATCTTTCGGTCGCCGCGCTTTGCGTTCCAGTAGTCGTGCAAAAACGTCAAGGTCGGATGACTAAAAACGTTAGCACCGATCTGCATTCGCGTATGATGTGCGAGAACGATTTCCTGCATGGCTGAACCTATCCACGAATTGATCGCGCCACCCGACAATCATCAGTTGGTCGCATATTGATTGCAAATCCATTAACGCGCTTCGAATACGTTAAGATATGATCTGCTGGAATCCTGCGTTTATGCCCCGTTTCATGTGGCGTTAAGGGCGTGCTGCCACTCTTTGGTAGGGCGCAGCATTAGCGTGGCGATTGGGGTGGGCGACTTACCCAACCATTTTTGAGGTCGAGACTAATGAACGTCCATAGAAAATTATCTGCATTTGAATCAGCGCAAGAAACGGCGGCGCGATACGGCTATAGTGCCAACATCGAGAGCGCAAATGAGTTTGATTGTGCAGAGCTTAAAAATCTTCTGCACCTTTGGCAGCAGAAATGTGACGGCCGCATCATGCCAAAGCGGTCTGACTTTTCTTTGCGGGATTTGAAAGCGGTGGCGAGTCATGTCGCGCTTGTGGACATCGTTGAGACCGACGAAGGAAAAACACGGTATCGCATGCGGTTGCTTGGCGATTATCTTGCGGCCGTCGTCGACAATGTTACGAGTGTCTATCTGGACGAACATGCGGATGAAGGCTACCGAGAAATTCAAGCGGCCATTTTTGGCGAACT
>DATCFN010000011.1:0-2402 GCA_036509475.1 Rhizomicrobium sp.
ACGCTCGCGGCCGTGACGCTGCTGCGGGCCTATGTCCCTGACATCCGAATCCGCGTCGTCAATGTCGTGGATTTGATGGTGCTCGAACCCCAGTCCGAGCATCCGCACGGCATGGAGGACCAGGACTTCGACGAGCTGTTCACGAAAGACAAGCCGGTGGTCTTCGCCTTTCATGGCTATCCGGCCATGATTCACAAACTGACCTACCGCCGCCACAATCACGACAATTTTCATGTGCGCGGCTACAAGGAAGAAGGCACCACCACGACACCGTTCGACATGGTCGTGCTGAACAATCTCGACCGCTATCAACTCGCGCTGGACGCCATCATGCGGATTCCCCGCTTTGCCGATCAGGTTGAGAAAGCGACCGCGCGCTACTGGTCAGCGATGGAGCGCCACAAGCTTCACATTTGCGAGCATGGCGAGGATATGCCGGAAGTGTGCGACTGGCGTTGGAATCTTCCAACATGATGCGGCCAGCGGGATTTGCGTGATGGATGTGCCCCCAGAGCTATGCGTTCTCGCGCTGAACAGCGGTTCTTCCACGCTCAAATGCGGATTGTATCGCGTGGGTGCGTCCGGCACCGAAGCGCTGTTCTCGGAGACCATGCCGCTTCCCGATGGGTGCGAAGCTGTCGTCCATATCGCAACGCGGCTTGCCGATTCCAAATTGCCCGCGCCGGAGGCCATCGGGCATCGCATTGTGCATGGCGGACCAAAGCTCCGGCGGCATTGCATCATCGACGATGAGGTTCTGGCGCAACTGGACGCTGCGACGGCCTTCGCGCCGCTGCATATTCCGCCGGCTTTGTCCGTCATCCGCTTGGCGCGGGAGCATTTTCCCGGGCTGCCACAGGTGGCATGTTTCGATACGACATTTCACGCCGAATTGCCGGATGTGGCGCGCATCCTTCCGATCCCGAGGGAATTGCTGGCGGAAGGCATCCAGCGTTATGGGTTTCATGGTCTTTCGTGCGAATCGATCGTGCGCCAGCTTGGCCGCGATCTGCCAAGCCGTCTCATCATCGCCCATCTGGGCAATGGCGCGAGCGTCACGGCCGTTAGATGCGGTAAGTCCGTCGACACCAGCATGGGGCTGACCCCGAGCGGCGGCGTCATCATGGGCACGCGCAGCGGCGATCTCGATCCCGGCGTCCTGGTCTATCTGGCGCGCGAAAAGAAATTTGATGCCGCCAGGCTGGAACAACTGGTTGATCACAGGTCCGGCCTCCTGGGAATTTCCGGCTTGGCCAGCGACATGCGCCGCCTGCACGAAGCCGCACCGTCAAACGCCGATGCACGGCTCGCGATCGAGATGTTCTGCTATTGCGTGCGCAAGCAGATCGCCGCAATGATCGCCGCGCTCGAAGGCGTCGATATAATCATCTTTACCGGCGGCATCGGAGAAAATGATGCGGCGGTTCGCGCCGACATTTGCGACGGCTTGTCTTGGATAGGCGTGGGCCTCGGCGAAATGCGGGTCGATCCGCGCAGCCATGCCGCTTTATGTTGTGCCGTGCGCGTTCTTCCCTCGCAGGAAGACGAACAGATCGCCCGCCATACTTGGTCATTGTTGCGTGATGCCTTTCCCGACTACCATCCATAATTTCCAAGGAGACGGTCCGATGCCCGATGCAATTCGTGAAGTGGTGGCGGTATTTGACGGCGCCGCCGCCCTTGATGAAGCGGTCTATGCCCTTCAGACGCGCGGCTTCGACCGCGCCGCATTCTCCCTGCTGGCCAGCGAGGCGGCGGTCGCGGAGAAGCTCGGCCACCGCTATCAGAAGGTCAGGGATGTCGAGGACGATCCGAAGACGCCACGAGAAACATTCTTCTCCCGCATTTCGCGATTGGAGGTCGATTACTTGCCCGCCCCCATTCTCGCGTCTGTGGGTGTTCTGGCGCTTGCCGGAGTCGGATCCATACTGGCGGTGCTGGTCGCGGCAGGCGCAGCGGGTCTGGTCGGGGCCGCCTTCAGCCGGGTGATGCACGAGCGACACGCGACCCGCGTCCAGGAGCAACTTGCGCGCGGTGGACTGCTGCTCTGGGTGAATGTGCGCAGCGCTGGCGAAGAGGAATCAGCGCTGGAGGTTCTGCGGGCGCGCGCGGCACATGATGTTCATGTCCATGACATCGCGGCTTGAACAATCGGGCACCAACGATGGCGGTCGCCACACCTTGGGCCATTATTCAGCGACGTGTTGTGCGTCTGCGATCCAATTTTTCGCGGCGGGCAATTCAGCAAGCGCAAAAAGCCGCACTTCCGCCGGAATGAGCGGCGCAAACATGCTTACCCCGGCGCGCATCCATGGCTGATCCGTAACCACGGCGACCCGCTTGAATTCGCGCCAGTGCCTGATTCCGAATGCGCCGTCATCCCACATCGCCTCTAGTTCGTA
>DATCFN010000012.1:0-3491 GCA_036509475.1 Rhizomicrobium sp.
GCGGTGCCTTGCACGGCCGTCATCGGCGGAAACCCGTCAATATAGTTCACGGTGGCGCCGCTCATGGGAACGGAGATATTCAGCGCGTCCTCGGGAAGCGCCGGAAGATCGAGCGCGCCGGGCTTAATATCGGCATGCACCGCGACGGGCCCAATACGGCCCGCCTTGATATTCTCGGCGATCCACTCGCGCGCGCCCTCGCCCAGATGCAGCGGCCAGTAGTTCAGGAAATCGTGAACCGCCATCGCGCCGATGCTGCCATCCGCGGTTATGGCCGGCGATTGACCGTTGCCGAGGGTGACCGCGGCATTGAACTGCGCGTTCATCGCGCCGCCGGAGATTTTCAGATTCTGAACTTCGATTTTTTCCAGCGCCGGCGTGTAAACGGTGCGCATGCTGATATGACCGAGCGAGATCGATTGCCGCACCACGCCGGGCATGTTGACGGCGAACTGGTCCGCAACCATGTCCAACGTCGCCTTGGTCAGCGTGTTGTCGGCGTCGAACTCAAGATCGCCCTTGCCTGTCATGTGGGCGCTGGCGTGATCGCCCAGCAATGAAACGTCATCGACCAGAACCCGGCCCGTGGTTCCGTCGTAACGCGCGACGAGCTTCAGCGACCGCACATTGAGCGGCGCGTTGCCACTGTTGACGGCGCCGGCAGCGTCTATTCCCAGATCGGCATAACGCAGCCGCGTGCCCTGGTCGAAAATGAAAGAGCCGGTGATGTCGGTCTTCAGGTCGAACGGCGTCAGAAACGAGAACGCCTTCGCGTTATGTCCCAAGGCCTTCAGTTGGAGGCCGGTAAAGCTGATATCTCCCGTGACCGGGCCGCTTCCGCGCGGCAGCTTCAGGTTGGCCAGAATATGCGACGGGCTTCCCGATATTTCGAGCGAGGCATCGATGGTCGCCTCAAGCGTCGGCGATGCTTTCGCGAACATGCCCTCGCCGGTCGAAAGCTGAAAATTGGTATCGGGCGAAACGATGAATGCGCCGGTGCCTTCGTCGAAGAACGCCAGGCGCGCATGACGTACCGCAAAGCTCGTCAGCGAAGTGGTGCCGCCTTTGGATTTGGATATCGCGTCGCGGATGCGGTCCAGCACATCGTTATCGCCGGCGTCGCGGCCCAGTCCCAGGCGCAATGCACCTGTTTTGGAACGCACCAGCGTCAGTTGCACGCCGACCAGCGCGATGCGCTTGACCCTGATCTTGCCTTTCAGGAACGGCCCGGCCGCCAGATCCACTTCCGCCTTAGGGGCCTGCGCGATGATGCGCTGCTGTCCGTCCAACACGCGCGCGCCCAGAATGACGAGATTGATGCGATGCTCGTCGGGCGACCACTGTATCGCAGCCTGATCGTACCTGACTGCCAGTCCCGGAAGTGAATCGGAGATCGCCGCTGCGACCTGACCGTTGAACGGTCCCAGCGAAACGGGACCGATGAGAACGCGAACGATGGCGCCAACGACGAAGAAGACGATCGCGGTCGCGATGCCCGCAAGGACCAGCCCGAACAACCGCAATGGCGCGCGATAGGCCTGCAGGAACAGCCCGACCTGCCGACGCGCAGAGCGCAGAAATTGAAGAACGTCGTCCAATGGGCAAGCACCTTTGTCTGAACCAAACGGCTTCGCAGCCTGGACCGGCGCCCCTGCCCACCACTTAATTTGCACCGGATCGCGTATCAGCTTATCGCCTAACGCTTATTTCTGGTAAACGTCAGAAATAGGGCCGTGAATTGAGGAGCGGTTGGGGGTGGAATGACGAAGGACCTTGAGCCCGGCGATAAGGCCCCTGCTTTTCGGCTTGCGACCGACGAGGGCGAAGCCTCTTCGGCCGCCCTCAAAGGCAAACCCTATGTCCTGTATTTCTACCCCAAGGACAACACCTCTGGTTGTACAAAGGAGGCGATCAACTTCTCGGACGCGAAACGCAAATTTGACGCAGCGGGGGTCGCGATTGTCGGCATTTCCAAGGATAGCCCGGAATCTCATGGTAAATTTAGGAAAAAGTATACCTTGAAGATTACGCTGGGTTCCGACGCTGACCTCAAGGTGGCTGGTTCCTATGGTGTTTGGATCGAGAAGTCCCTATACGGCCGCAAATACATGGGAATGGACAGGGCGACATTCCTTGTCGACGCCAAAGGCGTCATCCGGCACATCTGGCGCAAGGTCAAAGTTCCGGGTCATGTGGAGGTCGTTTTGAGCGCGGCGAAATCTCTATGACCCGCAAGCAGGCGCCGTTCCGGCCCACATTAACTGCGAGATCGTTTTTCTGGGCTAAGAGCTTGATAAAGCGCCCGGAAGCAGGTGAGATGATGGCTATTGGGGTTGGCGCAAAAGACGCCCATAAGGGAAGTTCTCAAATGGCCGATGGGCTCGTCGAGCGCGTCTGGGCGTGGCTTCATGCGACGTTCCCCGAGCGCCAGATTTATATCCGCAGCGACGGCCGCGTGCAGTTCTTCACCTTCGGCGCCACGCTGCAGGCCACGATGGCCGGCCTATCTCTCATTTTTCTCGGTTGGGTCGCCTTCGCATCGGTCAACGTGATCTTCAAAGACCGCATCATCGCGACCAAGGATCACCGCTATCAGCAGATGCAATCGACCTATGAAAACCGAGTTGCCGATCTGCAGATGTCCTACGACGAGTTGAACAACGCGCTGGTCGGCGCGGAAGACCGTTTCAAATCGGTCGCCGACGAAGTTCAGAACAAGCAGCAGACCGTCGCCAAGCTTCTCAGCCGCAACGCGATGGTCGATTCCACGCTGCAGGGCCTTGCCGCGAAGAATGTCGGTCCGTCGAGCGGATCGGACGACGATATCAAGATTGCTCCCAATGCCAGCTCGGCCAGCGACAGTGTCGGCGGCGATGAGGGTGATGGCGGAGCCACCAATGCCGGCGGTTCGCAGTTGAATGTCATGCCGCAGGCTCCCCATCCCCAGCCGCGCACCGCCAAGCCGATCAAAGCCAGTTTCCTGGACGACGCCGTGGGCAAACTGGCTGGCGCGTTCTTCCATCCGCGCGAAGCATCGGCCGAACCGCCGCCCTCCGCGGCCGTTCTGAAGAACCCGGCCTTCCACGTCCTTGCTGAACAGACCGAACGCCTGCGCAAGATGGGCGGCGCCGAGACGGCGCTGCTCGTGGGCGTGGACAGGCAGGTCGCGAGCCGGATCGGCACGCTTGAGAATATCCTGCGCCGCGTCGGGATGGACCCGAACACCTTCGAGAACCAGGAAAACGTCGGCGGTCCGAACGTGCCGCTCGGCGAAATGCATATCGACGGCATCGCAGATCAGCGCTTCACCGAAGCGTTCGTGTCAGCCGGCGCCCATGCCCAGGAACTGGATCTGTTGTTTGCCGGCATCCGTCACGTCCCCCTGACCACGCCGGTTCACGGCTCCGCCTATTCGATCACCAGCGGATTTGGAGGACGCGTCGACCCCTTCACGCATCATGTGTCTTTCCACCCTGGCATCGACTTCGCCG
>DATCFN010000013.1:0-3771 GCA_036509475.1 Rhizomicrobium sp.
TCGCCACGGACAAGAACGCCCCCACGTCATTGCACGAACGCGCGGCTGCCATGGCCGCTTTCCTCACGGCCGGCGGCGGACAAAATTACGGAACACTGCCGCATCCGCCCGCGCCACAAGCGCCAGTTCCTGCCGCACCTCAAGGCACGCCACCGAAATGAACAGAAGAACCTTTCGCTTTGCGCTCTGCCTGAGTGCTGCGCTTGCACTTTCCGGCTGTCAGGCCATCGACATGGTAAGCAGCCTGACGTCGGGCTGGTTCTCGGCCGCCAAAAAATCCAACATCAAGGGCCAGCGCTTTTCGGTGATGTCGCTGGACGACTCTCTCAAGGCGGATCCCGATCTGGCGAAAGTGCCGGTCGTTTTGCCCGCGCCGTACAACAATCCGGCATGGCCCGAGCCGGGCGGTTATGCGTCGAACGCGATGTATCACCTCGAAGCAAGCGGCCCGCTGAATGTTCTGTGGCAGCAAGACACCGGCAAAGGATCGGACGCGCAATCGCGCCTGACGGCGGCGCCGGTCGTTGCCGATGGCCGCATCTATGTACTTGACGCCGAAGCACATGTTTTCGCCTTCGACGCAAAAGCGGGCACCCCGGTTTGGGACAAGGAACTGGCGCCGACCGACAAGGAGTCCGGCTTCTGGAATTCGGCGACGTTCGGGCTGATCGGAAAGAGCAACGGGATCGATCCGTCGAAAGGTTTCGGCGGCGGCGTCGCATTCGATGACGGAAAGGTTTTCGTCACCACGGGCTTCGGGATGATCTTCGCGCTCGACGCGGCGACCGGAAAGCAGCTTTGGAAAGTCGAACTCGATGTTCCGATCGTGAACGCGCCGGTCGCCAACGGCGGCCGCGTGTTCGTGTCCAGCCAGGACAATCATTTCTTTGCCTATGCCGAACTGAACGGCCGCAAACTGTGGGACCATCAAGGCATTACCGAGAGCGCCGGCATTCTGGAAAGCACAAGCGCCGCGGTTGCCGGCGAATTCGTGATCGCGCCATACAGTTCGGGCGAACTCTTCGCGCTGCGCGTATCCAACGGCCGGCCTGCCTGGAACGATTTGCTCACCCGCTCCGGCAACGTGACGGCCCTGTCGGAACTTGATGACATCGCGGGACGGCCGGTCGTGGATCGCGACATGGTGTTCGCCATCAGCCATTCAGGCCTTATGGTCGCCATCAATCTGAACACGGGCGATCGGGTGTGGTCGCGCGACATTGGCGGCATCCAGACGCCTTGGGCCGCGGGCGATTTTGTCTATGTGCAGACCACGGACGGGCAGCTTCTCTGCCTTCAGCGCAAGGACGGCCGCGTGAAATGGATTCATCAGCTTCCGCGCTGGGAAGATGAAGCCAACAAGGAAGACCCGATCGTTTGGGCAGGCCCCATTCTTGTCTCGGACCGTCTGATAACGGTTTCCTCGAACGGCTTCGCGGAAGCGATCTCACCCTATACCGGCCAGCTTATCGGCCGCATCGAGATCCCGGACGGCGCCTATATCGCGCCGGTGGTGGCGAACGGAACCCTCTATTTGCTCACCAACACTGCGCAACTCGTGGCGATGCGGTAAGGCAATGTCATGCCCCTTACGATCGCCATTGTCGGCCGCCCCAATGTGGGCAAGTCCACGCTTTTTAATCGACTAGCGGGCAAGAAACTCGCCATCGTTCACGACACGCCCGGCGTCACGCGCGACCGGCACGAAGCGCTGACAGAGTTGGGACCGTTGTCGCTGCGTCTGATCGACACCGCCGGATTTGAAGAAGGCGAAGCCGGCAGTCTCAGTCATCGCATGACCGAACAAACCAGGCTCGCCATCGCGGAGGCCGACGTCTGCATGTTCTGCGTCGATGGCCGCGAAGGCATCACGACCGGAGATGAAATTATCGCCGCCGCCCTGCGCCGTTCGGGAAAGCCGGTCGTATTGGTCGCCAACAAACGCGAGGGACGTGAAAAGCCCAACGAGGCCGAAGCCTATGCCCTGGGCTTTGGTGAACCGATCGCAGTGTCGGCCGAACACGCGCTGGGCATCATAGATTTGATGGAAGCGCTCCTACCGTTTGCGAAAGAGGAAACGACGCCTGCCGAAGAAGATGGTGTGCAAGGGCCGTTGAAACTCGCCCTTGTCGGCCGCCCCAATGTCGGCAAATCGAGCCTGTTCAATCGCCTGCTGGGCGAAGAACGCGCGTTGACCAGCCCCGAAGCGGGCACGACACGCGACGCCGTTATCGCGCAATGGAGCGCGGGAGATCGCGAAATCCTTCTCCACGACACGGCAGGCTTGCGGAAAAAGGCACGCGCTGCCGGGCATGTCCTGGAAGAGCTTTCGATCCATAGCACGCTGGAAGCCATTCGCTTTGCCGAATGCGTCGTTGTGATGATCGACGCCACGGCGCCATTCGAGAAACAGGATCTTACGATCGCCGATCTCATCGCCAGCGAAGGCCGCGCCATCGTTTTCGCGATCAACAAATGGGATCTGATCGAGAATCGCGGCGGCGCCGTTTCGGATTTGCGCGAGAGGCTGGACCGTTTGCTGCCGCAGGTTGCCGGCGCGCCGCTGATCGGCATCTCGGCCAAGACCGGCGAAGGTGTGGACCGGCTGCTGCCCGCGATCCTGGAAGCGGATCGCGCCTGGAACAAACGCATTCCAACCGCGCAGCTCAACCGTTTTCTTGAGGACGCCCTGCAGCGCCATCCGCCGCCGGCCGTCAGCGGACGCCGCGTGCGCGTTCGCTATATGACGCAGGCCAAGTCGCGGCCGCCGACCTTTGCGCTGTTCGGCAATCAGCTGAACGCACTGCCGGAACACTATGTGCGCTATCTGCAGAACGAAATTCGCGATGCTTTCGATCTCAGAGGCGTCCCGTTGCGTTTTTCGCTCAGGACTTCGAAGAACCCGTTTGCCGATTGAAGTTTATCAACTCGCCGTTCTTCGCACATGACGGCGACAGCAATTCCACGATCAGCGGCGTAACGACTTCCGGCGGCTGCAGGGATTGCGGGTCTTCACCCGGCATGGCGCGCGCGCGCATGCGGGTCCGCAGCGGCCCCGGACCGAAGAGATTGACCCGAACCGGCGTGCTTTCGCATTCCGCCGCATAGGTCAGAACCATCGATTCCAGCGCCGCCTTTGTGACGGCATAGGGACCCCAGAACGGCGTATGCTTGCGGGCCGCGCCGGTCGTCACGAATAGCGCGCGTCCCGCTTCGGATTTGCGCAGCAGCGGATCGAGCGAGCGGATCAAGCGCCAGTTCGCGGTCACGTTCACGTCGATGGCTTCCTGCCAAACCTTGGGATCGAGATGCGCCAGCGGTGTCAGCACACCCAACACCCCGGCGTTGCCGAAGAGGGCATCCAGCTTGCCCCAGCGTTCGTGGATCAGTCCGCCGAGCCGGTCGAGCGCATCGAAATCGCGCAAATCCAGCGGCACCAATGTCGCGCCGGGATTGCCTGCTTTCTTTATCTCGTCGTCGAGGTCTTCCAGGCCGCCTGAAGTGCGAGCGACGGCGATGACATGCGCGCCTTCGGCCGCCAGCGCTTTCGCGGCGGCATATCCGATGCCGCGTGATGCGCCGGTGACAAGCGCAATACGTCCCGACAGAGAACCGCTCATTTCTGAAAAGCCATTAGGCGACTTCGGCCAACAGCGAAAGCTGTCCGTCCTTGCGGCCGCCGCTCACATCGGTGAGTTCGATCGGATAAGCGCCGGAGAAACAGGCATCGCAGAATTGCGGCTTCTGCGCATTGCGCTTTTCTTCGCCCAT
>DATCFN010000014.1:0-5518 GCA_036509475.1 Rhizomicrobium sp.
GTCGGCAAAAAGCGACTCGATCCCGGCGAGGTTGAGACAGGCTTCTAGCAGCTTGCGCTGCAACGCATCCTCCTCGACACAAAGGACGCGTAGCGCGCGATAGCGTGGCAATATGCGGATCATCGCAGCAGGAATGTTTGGAAAGTCGGGAGTGTTCCGGCAGAATGACCGGCAAGGTTAGCGAAGGGTTGCCCGACTATTTCGAAAGCGGGAAAAGCGGCGCGATGGGGTGCAGATGACACGCAGATTTATAATGACGGCGGCTTTTTTCCTGCTGCTGGGCGGCGGCGCGAATGCCGCGCCCCCAACCCACATCACCTTCGTAACCGACTGGAAAGCGCAAGCCGAACATGGCGGCTTCTACGAGGCGCAGGCGTTGGGGCTTTATGCCAAGGCCGGGCTCGACGTGAAAATTCTGGAGGGCGGGCCTTCCGTGAACGTGCCGCAACTTCTGGCCGGCGGCGCGGCGGATTTCGGCATGGGCTCGAACGGATTCATCCCGCTCAACATGGTGCGCGAAGGCGTGCCGGTGCGCGCGGTGATGGCGATCTTCCAGAAAGACCCGCAGGTTCTCATCACCCATCCGCGGCCCGATGTGCATTCGTTGGCCGACATTAAGGGCAAGCCGGTGATGATCGCGGACGCTTCGACCGTGGCGTTCTGGCCGTGG
This sequence comes from Rhizomicrobium sp., assembly GCA_036509475.1. Lineage (GTDB taxonomy): Bacteria > Pseudomonadota > Alphaproteobacteria > Micropepsales > Micropepsaceae > Rhizomicrobium. The sequence continues at coordinate 671 of DATCFN010000014.1, forward strand.
CTGAAAGCGAAATATGGCTACAGCGATTCCCAAATCCGCAAATACACGTTCAACCTCGCGCCGTTCCTTGTCGATCCCAAGGCGATTCAGGAAGGTTATCTGACCAGCGAGCCTTACACGATCGAGAATGAGGGCCATATCAAGCCGCAGGTCTTTCTGCTCGCCGATAATGGCTATCCCGGTTACGCCAACATGGTGCTGGTGCCGCAGAAATGGATCGATACCAATCCCCAAGCCGTGCAGGCCTTCGTGAACGCGACGCGCGCCGGATGGCAAGCCTATCTCTTCGGCAACCCGGCACCGGCGAACGCGCTTATCAAGAAAGACAATCCGGAAATGACCGACGGGTTGATCGCACAGGCGATCAGCAAGCTGAAAAGCTACAGGATCACCGACGCGCCAAGCGGCATTGGCGAGATGACGGATGCGCGCTGGAAGACATTCTTCGACACGATGGCGAGCGAAGGGCTTTACCCGAAGACGCTGGATTACAGGAAGGCGTATGACCTGCGCTTCGTGAAAGCCTTTCCGCACAACATGCCCGCGCCATAGCATGGCCCTTCTCGTCTCTCTAAGCTGCATATCCAAGACATTCGACAGTGGCACGCAGGCGATTGCGGCACTGGATCTGGACGTGCGCGAAGGCGAGTTTCTTTCGCTGGTGGGACCGAGCGGTTGTGGCAAGTCCACCGCCTTGCGGATCATCGCGGATTTGATCGCGCCGACAACGGGCACGGTGGAATGGCCACAAGGCAAACCAGAAATCGGCTTTGTGTTTCAGGAGCCGACGCTGATGCCGTGGCGCACGGCACTCGACAACGCGCGACTGCCGCTTGAACTGAAAGGCATTGCGCGCGGAGACGCGGAGGCGCGGAGCAAAGCGGCTTTGGAGCGCGTAGGACTTGGCGAATTCCAAAATTCTTATCCACGCGAACTTTCCGGCGGCATGAAAATGCGGGTTTCCATCGCACGCGCCATCGCGGCGAAGCCTAAGCTGCTGCTGATGGATGAACCTTTCGCGGCGCTGGACGAGTTGACGCGCCAATCGCTGAATGACGATCTCCTCAAGCTCACACACGAAGACGGCATCACGGTGATCTTCGTCACCCATTCTGTTTACGAGAGCGCCTATCTCTCCGACCGCGTGGTGGTGATGACGCCGCGCCCCGGCCGCATCGCCGCTGATATTGCTCTGTCGCCGCCGCCTGCGCGCGATGCGTCGTGGCGCCTGACACCAGCCTTCACCGATGCGGCGGGGAAAATCTCGGCCGCACTAGGCCAGGCGATGGCGGCATGAAGAATGGACTCACCTACATTTTTCCCATCGCGCTCGGCATCGCGGTGCTGGCGCTTTGGGAGTGGGCGGTGGCGCATTATCAGGTGCCGCGCTTCGTGCTGCCCGCACCGTCCGCCATCGCTGGCGCCTTCGCTACCGATCGCGCCGAACTTCTCGCCGCCACATGGACGACTTTGCGCATCGTCCTCGAAGCCTTCGTGCTGGCGACGATTACCGGCGTGGCGCTGGCCATTCTCTTCGCGCAGAGCCGCATTGTGGAACTGGCGCTTTATCCCTATGCGGTGATCCTGCAGGTGACGCCCATCGTGGCGCTGGCGCCGCTCATCATCATCTGGGTCGGCTACGAGCATATCGACAGTGCGCTGCTCATCCTCGCCTGGATCGTGGCGTTCTTTCCGATCCTGTCGAACACGACGCTCGGTCTGCGCTCGGCCGACCGCAACCTGATCGATCTCTTCCGGCTCTATGGCGCATCGCGCTGGCAGATTTTGTGGAAGCTGCAACTGCCCGGCGCGCTGCCTTATCTGCTGGGCGCGATGAAAATCTCCGGCGGCCTGGCTCTGATCGGCGCGGTGGTGGCGGAGTTCGCGGCGGGCACCGGCACCGCGACGGGCCTCGGCTGGACCATCACCGAGGCGGGCAACCGGCTTCACATCGAGACGATGTTCGCCGCTCTGTCCATCCTCTCCGTCCTCGGCGTGGCGATCTTCTTCCTGCTCTCGGCGCTGGAATGGGCGCTGCTCCACCGCTGGCATGAAAGCGCCATTTCCCGGCAGGACTGACATTCCACAAGCCAGATTTGTGATTATGAAAAATTTACACATCTGGTATGTGATCTATTGAATTCACAGGCCGGACTTGCGACTTTCTACGCATGGCCGCGACCCCCGCCCTTCAGGTTCTGACCGCAAACCGCCTGCGCGACGGCGACGTCGTCTATTGGCGGAATGGCGCGTGGGTGGACCATTTTCGCGACGCGGACTTGTTCGACAGCAAGGCGTCCGCCGACGCTGCGCTCGCGGCCGCGCAGGCTTTCGTCAAAGGCCGGGTGGTGGTGAACCCTTATCTGTTCGGCGTACGAAACGAGGCTGGACGCCTGCGCGCCATCGAGGAACGCGAGATCGTGCGCAGTCAAGGGCCATCCATCCGCCGCGATCTCGGCAAGCAAGTCATGGACTCGTTCGATGTACAGATATGACGAGTTCGATGCGCAGTTCGTCAAAGAGCGCGTCGCACAATTCCGCTACCAGGTCGAACGCCGCCTCGCCGGAGAATTGACCGAAGACGAATTCAAGCCTTTGCGGCTGATGAACGGCCTCTATCTTCAGCTTCACGCTTACATGCTGCGCGTCGCAGTCCCCTATGGCACGCTGAGCGGCAAACAGCTGCGCATGCTCGCGCATATCGCGCGCAAGTATGACAAGGGCTACGGCCACTTCACCACGCGCACCAACATCCAGTTCAACTGGATCAAGCTGGTGGACGTGCCCGACATCCTTGCGGACCTCGCGTCCGTGGAGATGCACTGCATCCAGACCAGCGGAAACTGCATCCGCAACGTTACCGCCGATCAGTTTGCGGGTGCGACGGATGAAGAGATCGAAGACCCGCGTCCGCTCTCCGAAATCATTCGCCAGTGGTCCAGCCTGCATCCCGAATTTGTTTTCCTCGCGCGCAAGTTCAAGATCGCCGTCGGCGCGACCGAGAAAGACCGTGCGGCGCTTCTCTTCCACGACATGGCCGTGCAGATCGTGAAGAACGCCGAAGGTCGCACCGGTTACAAAGTCTATGCCGGCGGCGGCATGGGCCGCACGCCCTATATCGCGCAAGTGATGCGCGAATTCGTGGAGCGCGAGGACATCCTCGCCTATCTGGAAGCGGTCCTGCGCGTCTATAACCAGGACAGCCGCCGCGACAACATCCACAAGCAGCGCATCAAAATCCTCGTCAACGCCGTCGGCATCGAAGAGATGCGCAAGCGCGCGGACCGCGAATTCGTCGAGATCAAGGCGAACGGAACGCTGCAACTGCCGCAGGAAGAACTGGATCGCATCGCCGCCTATTTCGCGCCGCCGGCGTTTGAAGTGCTTTCCAACGAAGAGCCGACATCGCTCGATCCCACCTTCAAGAACTGGCTGAGCCAGAACGTCAGCAAACATCGCGCGCCCGGCTATGCCATCGCCACGATTTCGCTGAAACCCATCGGCGGCGTGCCCGGCGACGCGACCGCCGAGCAGATGGATGCATTGGCCGAACTGCTGGACGAATACGGCATGGCGGAAATTCGCGTCAGCCATGAGCAGAACCTCGTACTCCCGCATGCGCGCAAGAAAGACCTGCCTGCAATTTACAAAAAGCTGAAGGCGCTGCATCTGGCGACACCAAACGCTGGCCTTGTCACCGACATCATCGCCTGCCCCGGCCTCGATTACTGCGATCTGGCAAATGCGCGATCCATTCCCATCGCGCAGGACATCGCCCGGCGTTTTGAGAATCTCGACCGCCAGCACGACATCGGCGAACTCAAGATCAAGATCTCCGGCTGCGTCAACGCCTGCGGCCATCACCATGCCGGCCATATCGGTATTCTTGGCGTCGACAAGAAAGGCGTCGAATACTATCAGCTTCAGCTCGGCGGCTCCGGCGCGGAAGACGCCAGCATCGGCGATATCATGGGTCCCGGCTTCACCGCCCATGACATCGGCCCGGCGGTGGAACGCGTGGTCGATACCTATGTGAAACTGCGCCACAACGGCGAGCGCTTCCTCGACACCTATCGCCGCGTCGGCATGGAGCCGTTCAAGAACATGGCCTATCTGGAGCAGATGTATGCCGCTCATTAAGAACGGCGCGTTAGCGCAAGATGGCTACATCGCGGTGGCCGACGATGCGGCGTTGCCCGACGGCGGCGCTATCGTTTCCCTGACGCGCTTCAACGCCGAACGGCAAAATCTTCTGGCGCGAAACGCGCCGCTTGGTGTCCGTTTGAAAGCGCCGGAGTCGCCCGAAGCCTTGGGAGACGACGTGCATCGCCTGTCGCTCGTCGTTCTGGAGTTTCCCGTGTTTCGCGACGGACGCGCCTTTTCCTGGGCGCGGCTACTGCGGGAGCGGATGAAATTCACCGGCGAAATTCGCGCCACCGGCCACTTTCTCTACGATCAGATCAACTATCTGCACCGCGTCGGCTTCGATGCGCTCGACGTGCCGGAAGGCTTCAGCATCGAACAATATCGGCGTGCATTGGGCGAGATGACCAACGTCTATCAGCCCTCCACCGACGGCCGCAGGACCATCCGCGACCTGCGGGCCCTGCGCTGATTATTTGTTTGTCGCGAACTGTCGTTTGCCCGGCTTTCCGCCAAATCCCCTGACCGATTTCACACCGGATTACCGCTAATTCAGGGGTTTCCATCATGGCATCCGGCTAAATTGCCTGGGTTGCCACCTCAAGGTGAAAAATGAAAAAGACCCTGATCCCGATTTTGGCCTGCCTTGCGCTTTGCGCGGGCGCGGTCGGCACGCTGGTCGTCACCGGCGCCTTTGCCCAGACC
>DATCFN010000015.1:0-3164 GCA_036509475.1 Rhizomicrobium sp.
ACAACCGCGCTCTCTTCCAGCGCGGTCAGCTCAACCACCACGTCGCCGTCCGCCCGCAACGCCGCGATCAGGGCCACTTCGCCGTCGCCGCTGCCATATTCTTTCTCGAAGGCCGCGCGGGTGATGGACGCGATGTCATCCTCGCGCCCGCCATGACCCTCCACGATGGTGAATTTGCCTGCCAGGGCACGCTCTTTCGTCGCAATTACAAGGAACTATGGGAACTTGATGCACCGCCCGGCAATATCCATATAATGTCAGACTCGTTCAACGGAGCGGGCAAAGGAGATTTCGCCAAATGGCTGATTATGACAATCGCATCGCGCGCGCCGGTTCGGTAACCGACGTCATCGACGCGGGCCTGCGCAGCTACATGCTGCGCGTTTACAACTACATGCTCGCCGGGCTGGCGGTCACCGGCGTGTCGTCCTACGGGCTGTATCTCGCAGCCGTGACGACAAATCCGGCGAACGCGGCGCATCTGTCCAACGGTCAGATCGCGGCAATTCCGGGTGGCCTCATGCTGACGAGTTTCGGCACATTGCTGTTCGGCCCTCTGATGTGGGTGCTGCTGATCGGCTCTTTCGGCCTGGTCATGTTCCTCAGCTTCCGCATCAACAAGATGAGTATTGCCGCGGCGCAGACCAGCTTCCTCGTCTATGCGGCGCTGATGGGTGCAACCTTCGCGTCGGTGTTTCTGGTCTACACGCAGGCGAGCATCGCGCAGGTGTTCTTCATCACCGCCGCCACCTTCGGCGCGATGAGCCTGTGGGGTTACACGACCAAGACGGATCTGACAGGTTTCGGCCACTTCCTGTTCATGGGCCTGATCGGCATCATCATCGCATCGGTCGTCGGCTTCTTCTGGCACAATACGATGCTGCAATGGGTGATCTCGGTCGCGGGCGTGCTGATCTTCACGGGCCTCACCGCCTATGACACCCAGTCGATCAAGAACAACTATGTCGCCAGCGACGACGCCACGGCGTCCGGCCGCAAGGCGATCTTCGGCGCGCTGCGGCTGTATCTGGACTTCATCAACCTGTTCCTGATGCTGCTGCGCCTGATGGGCAACCGCCGCTAAACGAATGACGAATAGAATACGAAAACCCCGATACTCCAAAAGAGTGTCGGGGTTTTTGTATCCCGCGCATGCGCCCCGGTGCGCCGCAGCATCGCGAACAGTTTACTTGCCTAATTCGGGCGCAATCGCGACGGTCAGGCGACGATCTGGGAGGGGGCTTCCATGAAATGGGCGTTAGGCAGATTGCGTGCTTCGAGGCTTCGGCCCGTGGCGACGATCGGTGCGGCATTGTTCTGTGCATCCGTGGCGCATGCGGCGGATTACGCGGCGATGGCACCGCTGGACCAATATTTGATGGACCGCACCGCCGAGATCGCGATGGCAAAGAGCGCAGCCCCGCCTTCCATATCGGACAAGGCGACGGTGCTGGTGCTTACGCCCCACGGCTACGAAACCGCGGTCACAGGCAGCAACGGGTTTGTCTGCGCCGTGGAACGCTCGTGGATGGCGCAGTTCGATTTTCCGCAATTCTGGAATCCGCACATGCGCGGGCCGCTCTGCTACAACCCGCCCGCGGTGCGCACGATCCTGCCCTACACAATCGCGCGCACCAAGCTTGTGTTGGCGGGGCTCTCGAAACCTCAGATCGTCGCCGCAATGAAGGACGGCATCGACAAGCACACGCTGCCGCATCTCGAATCCGGCGCGCTGACCTATATGATGTCCAGGCAGCAGTATCTGAACGACGCGGCGCACAACTGGATGCCGCATCTCATGTTCTACTTCCCGCGCGCGGACGGCGCGACATGGGGCGCCGATCTGCCCGGCGCGCCGCCCATGCTGAACCCGCAGTTTCAGGATTCGCCGGAAGCCATAAGCGTGGTGATGGTGCCCGCGCCACGCTGGTCCGACGGGACGCTCGCGCCCGCGATGCATTGACGGTCGCGACACCCTCGATCCGGCGCTGTTTGCAAGTGATACAGACCCCGGTGGAAACACCGGGGTTTTTTGTTTAGGACAGGCGCATGGAAAAGCCTGACATCATCGCTGTAGAACTTGTGCCGCATCGCACCGCATGGGCCGATATGGCCAAGACCGAAGCCGCGCGGCTGAAGGCGGCTTTGGATGGGAATCTGGAAATCGTCCACCACGTCGGCTCGACCTCGATTCCCGGCATCATGGCCAAACCCATCGTCGATCTGTTGCCCGTCGTGCGCAGCCTCGAAAAGCTGGACGCGCAGAAAAATGTGGTGGGCGCACTCGGCTACAAATGGCATGGCGAATTCGGGTTGGAAGGCCGGCGGTTCTGCACCTTCGCCGATTCCAGAACCGGCAAGCGCACCTATCAGCTTCATTTTTTCCAAAGCGGCAACAACATAGACATTCGCAATATGCTGGCATTCCGCGATTACCTGCGCGCGCATCCCTTCATCGCCAAAGCCTACGAGATGGAAAAAATCCGCGCCGCGGCGGCACAGCCGAACGACACGACGCTCTACAACGCCGAAAAGAACGACTGGATCAAACGGACGGAAGCAGACGCCGTGGCGTGGGCGGAGAAGCGATAATATTTCCTCCGCCCCCGTTTACGGGGAGGAGATTCATTCGCTCGTAAGTGTCTTCAACAATTTCTTGTCGAACACCCGTAGCACGCCATCGAGTTCGTGCCCGCGTTTGAGGATGCGGCCGCCGGCGTCGATCACCGCGAACATGCCTTGCTTGGCGCGCAGTTCGGGCCGCTTCTCGACGCGGTAGAGCGGCATCTCGCTGCTGCGCCGGAAGATCGAGAACACCGCCACATCGTCGCCGAAGTCGATGGCGTAGTCGCGCCATTCGCCGGCGGCGACCATGCGTCCGTAGATATTGAGAATCTGATTGAGTTCGCGCCGGTCATAGCGCACCTGCGCCGCCGTGAAGCCGCCGCTTCCGCTCCATTGTGCCGTCCGCGCGTTTGAGCGTTGACCCGCGCGGAGGAACGCTATGGGTTCCTCTGCCATGGGCGAAGTTTGATCCCGTCAAGCGTCGGTCGCAAGTCCTAGGATCATTCCTGCGCGAAGAATGTGAAGTCCTGTCCGATCCAGAATATCTCGCGGGAATACCAATTGGTCGGCTCGTAGCAAAACGGTGCTTCGTACCTTGA
>DATCFN010000016.1:0-2306 GCA_036509475.1 Rhizomicrobium sp.
TTCCCACTGGTCGCGATCCACCGGATGGCCGAGATGGCCCAGCCAGAATTTCCACTCGAAGGCACCCCCGCGCTCGGTGTTGCCATAAAGGTCGTCGCTGCGAATGAGCAGGCCGCCATAGTCACGCCAGTGCTTCGGGTAGCCGATCTGGAAATCGAACGTCGCGAGCTTATCCAACGCCTTCTGACGGGTCTCGTCCGTCATCCAGGTATTATGCTCCAGCCGGTTGTGGAACGCCTTATCAAGTGCGGTTGTCAGAACCAGCATCTTCGCCCGTGCATCGGGCGGGAAATAGCGAGTCACGTAAGCTTCGCCGATGGCGTCGCCCATGACGGCATTCACCGCGTGCACGGCGCGCTTCCAGCGCGGCTTCTGCGCGGGCTGGCCTTCGAGCGTGTGGCTCATGTATTGAAAATCGGCGTCCACAAAATCCTGTGCCAGCACAGGTGCAGCATCGAGTGCCAGGTGGAATACTGCCCAGGCGCGCAAGGTCGAGATCGGCGTGCCGGCGACCGTCGCCGCAATCTTGGGAATAGCGGTGTTTTCCGCGACCACGATGCGATCCGGGGTTCCGAGACCCGCGGCGTTGAAGAAGGCGGTCCAATCGAATCCGGGTGCCGCTTTCTCTAAGTCGGCGATCGACATCGGATTATAGGTTTTCAGGTCGTCGCGCTGTTCGGCACGCGACCAACTGGAGGAGGCAATTTTCGTTTCGAACGCCACGACATCGATGGCAGCTTTATGCGCTCCCGGCCAACCCGCTCGGGTCAGCATCTGCTCGACGAAGGCCGGGTATTTCGAGCGCGCATCGGCGAATTCGGCGGTGAGATAATAATCGCGATCGGGCAACCCAAGGCCGCTCTGCGACATGTTGATGGAATAGCGAGTAGGATCCTTGGCGTCCGGCTGAATCCCAAGATCGAACAGTGACCCAAGCATGGTGGTCGTCGCCCGGCCGGCCAACGTTGCGAAATCCTGCTGCGACCGAACCGCGCGAATCAAATCCAGATCCGGCTTCAGTGGCGCTGGCCCGAGCTTGTCGACGGCCGCCTGATCCATAAATGATTTATAGAATGCGCCGGCCTTACCGATGGCGTCGGTTGGCTGCGGTCCAGACTTGGCAGCTGAAGCCTGCAATATATCGCGGGTTCGAGCCTCCGAAAGATCGCGCAGTTGATGAAATGCGCCGTAACGCGATTCGTCCGATGGAATAACCATCTTGCTAATCGCCGTGCCATTCGCGTAATCAAAAAAGTCGTTACCTGGACGAATCGTGCGGTCTTGGCCCGAAACATCGAAGCCCCAGTTCGGCGCGTTGGCCGCTCCGAGGAACGTCGCGGCCGCAAGCAACATCAGTCTACGCATCGTAACTCCTACGCTAATGCAGAAACAAAGTCTTGATCGTCAAGCAACTTGCAACGAAAATGAATTTTCTCGTGCCTATGACGGCTAACGCCGCCACCAGCCGCGCTTTTTTTCGCCGACGGTGTCCGTAGCACCGATGACGACCGGCTGAATGACAGGCCCGGCGACAGGTTCGACGCAGGGCGCCGGAGGCTGCCAATCCGCTTCTGTCCCCGATGCAGAAGCTGCGGCAACGACGTCGTCCGCGTTGTGTTCGGCAAAGGCCACGCCGTTTGATGCGAACGAGTGCACGGCCGGTGCCTGTGAAGGTTCGGCGAGGCGCGGTGCAGCCGCAACTCCCTGCTCTATCATGTCGAAAATGTCCGCGACATTGCCGAATGGATCGGCAGGTGTCGGGCCGGCATACGGCATCGGCATCGGCGACGAGTCCTCAACCTCCGCTTCGCTCGATCTGCGGGGCCGGCGGCCACGGCGATTACGGGGCGCGCGCACCGGCGCCTGGCCGCCTGCTTCGTCGCCACCAGATATCGCCGATCCTGGCGTTGACACGCTGGAACTCGCCGGCGCCGAATTGTCAGCTTGTCGGGCCACTTCGGTTGGCATTGGCAGCGGCCGCGCACCTGGGAAGCCGGCCACATCGACATCGGGCTGCTCGGCATCGAACGCCATCGGCGCAACATGTTCGCCCGACAGCGCGGCAACATCGTCACGCTTGCTGCCGCGGCGGCGGCGGCGGCGGCGGCGGCGGCGCGTCTCGTCTTCCTCAGCGGTTTCGCCGGGCACCGGCACGTCATCATCGGCGGCGGCAACCGCCTCCGCCGGATCTGCAGTCTCGGTTTCGAGTTCCTCATCTGCCTCCGCAGTCTGCGCAGGTAGCGGACTTGCAGTAATCGACGGCAATTCGGCTGTTTGAGCGCGAAGGCGATCAATACGCATGTTGG
>DATCFN010000017.1:0-4956 GCA_036509475.1 Rhizomicrobium sp.
AGTATCGCCGCACGGTGACGTCGAAGAAGCATTACGACGCCGCCGCGTTTCAGGCGCCTTCTGGCTACACCTATACGCGCCTGAAAGTCGGCGATCATGTGCCGCCGCCGCTTCTGGCCGGCAATGTTTCGCTGAGCGACTATCAGTCTTACGCGTTGGACGAACCGCCGGCGGGCCTCTCCTGGATTCGCAACGGTCAGGACGCTTTGCTGATCGACGCCAAGACCGGTGAAATCGTGCAGGCCGATTACGGCGTGTTCAACTAACCGCCTATCGCGGACATCGATGTTAACGCGCGCGGCGCTGGATGAGAATCCGGCGCCGTTCGCGTTTGGGGCTTGACGGCGGTGGAACAAAATCCTATATAGGTTTTGCGCGGCCGGACGTGGCATGGCGCGCGAAGGGGAGGGGGACCCTCCCGCAAAAACGCTCCAAATCGAAATTCAACGATCAAGAGATTGTGGTTTTCGAAATGGCCTTCCAGATATGGAGGTCAGCGCGGCGCGGGGCCTTTGGGGTGTTTCTTTTTCCCCATGCTGAGATTCTTGCGCCAGATTTCGGCGGGGATTTCCTCCACCTGGTCTTCCTCCAGATGGCCCAGATGGAACGGCCCGAACTGCACGCGGATCAGCCGCGAAACTTTCAGGCCGAGCGATTCCATCAACCGCTTCACTTCGCGGTTCTTACCTTCCTTGATGGAGATGGTGGCCCAGGCGTGAACGCCCTTGGCGCGTTCGAGGTCGGCGATGACGGGGCCGTATTCCACGCCGTCGATGGTGACGCCTTCGGCGAGTTTGTCGAGATCGGCCTGCGTGACTTTGCCGAACAGGCGCGCGCGATATTTGCGCGTCCAACCCGCGGCGGGCAGTTCCAGCTTGCGGGCCAGCGCGCCGTCATTGGTCAGCAGCATCAGGCCTTCGGAATTGAAGTCGAGACGGCCGACGCTGACCACGCGCGGCAAAGTTTTGGGAAGGTTGGCGAAGACCGTCGGGCGGCCTTTCTCATCCTTATGCGTCGTGACGAGGCCGTTGGGCTTGTGATAGCGCCACAGCCGGGTCGCTTCTGGTTCGGTTAGCGGCTTGCCATCGACGGTGACGACATTGTCGGGGCCGGCCTTGGTGCCCTGCTCGGTGACGACGTCGCCGTCCAGCGTGACGCGGCCTTCGGCGATGAGTTTCTCCGCGTCGCGGCGCGAACAGATTCCGGCGCGGGCAATGATCTTGGAGAGGCGCTCGCCCAAATTCGAGTCGTGTGTGGTATCGTTGGACAATGCGAAGGCCTGCTGGATGATGAATGACGAGGAAGCCATAGCACTCGCGCTCACCGAAGCGCAAAGCGCGGCGGAGCGGGGCGAAGTTCCTGTCGGCGCGGTGCTGGTGGGGCCGGACGGCGCTGTTCTGGCGCGGGACGGCAACCGCATCGTCGAACGCCGCGATCCCACGGCGCACGCCGAAATACTGGTGCTGCGGGCCGGGGCTGCGGCTCTGGGGAACGAGCGGCTGGTCGGGGCGACCTTATATGTCTCCCTGGAACCCTGCGCGATGTGCGCCGGGGCCGTCAGCTTTGCCCGCGTCGCGCGCCTGGTGTTCGCGGCGGAAGACCCTAAGGGCGGAGCGGTGCTGCACGGCCCGCGCTTCTTCGAACAGCCGACCTGCCATCACCGCCCGGTTGTTGCGCGCGCCGGCGATGCGGCCGCGGCGGGAATGGTGCTCAAGGATTTCTTCAAAGCGCGGCGTTAGTGAAGGTCCGATTTCTCGATCGCTTCGCTATGGCCGGGCAGGCGGACCAGCGTGCCGTCGTGTCCCAGCATCCAGTCGCCCTGCCGCGCATCCGAAACGCCCGCGAGAAATGCGCGCTCGGCGATCCAGTTGGGTAGCGGCGGAATGGTGTGCGTGATCAACAGCAGCTTTGCCTGCGCCATGTTGGCGATGCGCGCGGCTTCCACCGGCGTGGAGTGATAGGTGCGGATGTCGTGCATGATCTGCGCAGGACGCGGGCGGCCGGCGGCGGTCATCACGTCGCCCAACTCCGCGATCATCTCCAGCGATTGGGCTTCGTGGACCAGCACATCGCTGCCCGTCGCCGCTTTCGCGAGCGGTGGATAGTAAGACGTGTCGCCACTGACCGTGATGCTGCGCCCGTCATAATCGAAGCGATAGCCGTAAGCGGGTTTCACCGGCCCGTGATTCACGCGGATCGCCGTGACTTTCAAACCATCAGCGTCGAACACCGGCGCAGTCGCCCCACTCATGGGAACAGGGACAGCGACCATGTTCACATCCTCGCGCGGCAGAAATTTTTCGCCATGATGCGCGGTACGGTAATCGGCGTCGTGCGAATAGGCGAGGTTGAAACCAGCCACGACGTCTTCCACGCCGGGTGGACCATAGACTTTCAGCGGCGTGCGGCGGCCGGCGACCCATGTCTGCAAACGCAGCTCGCCAAGCTCGCCGATATGGTCGGAGTGGAAGTGCGTCAGGAACACGCCTTTCACGCGCTCCAGCGGCACGCGCCACGCGATGAGATTGCGCGTCGAGTCCGGTCCGGAATCGATCACGTATAAATCCTGACCGGCCGCGATCACCGTGCAGGCCGATGCGCGCTTGAAATCGGGAAGCGGCGAGCCACTACCGCAAAGAAGCACCGAAAGTTCTCCGTCCTTCGCCAGTATCGGCGCCGGATGGTCGAGCTGGCTCATCGCCATCTTGCGATAGAGCCAAAGATCGACGGAGGGCGACAACGTCACGAGCCATACGGCCATCGGCAGCACGACCAGAACGAGCAAGAGAATGACCGCAACCCATCTTGTCCTTGTCATTGCGTCACCCGTTCCTGAAGGCCATTTTGTTTGAGGCGCCATAGCAGAACATCGAGGCGATCCTGGCCGAAGAAAGGCTCGCCTTCGAACGCCATGGTCGGGACACCCCAATGCCCGCTCTCGGCGTGCGCTTTCTGGTTGGCCTGAATGATGCCTTCGTATTTGTCGGGATCGGCGGCGATTTTCGCGTCCAGCGCGGCGAGGTCGACGCCCGCGCGCTTCGCGGCGGCGCTTAGATGGTCGCCCTCATGCCAGTTCTGGATTTCGCCGCACCAAATCACGCGGCTGACCTCGTTCAGAAAGGGCAGGCCGCGCCCCGCTTCTGCCGCCGCGCAACCCAACCGCGTAAGACCGTGGATATAGGGCTGGTTTGGCGTCGCGGCGCGCGTGCTGGGATCGACGACCACAGGATCCGGCCGTGGCCAGCGATACGGCATGCCCAGCATCTGCGACAGGCGGAAAGTGTCGCGCATCAGATAGGCAATCCACATCGGATTGACCTGCCCGAAAAACTCACCGGACCGCACCGCGAGCGGATAGACCGGCCGCACATTGATGGCGAGATCGTAATCGCGTTCCATTTCCACCAGACGCGGCGTCGCAAGGTAGGAATAGGGGCTGCGAAAGGACCAGAACAGATCGATGGACAGGGTCATTTCGCGCTTCCCTTGAGATAGGCAATACAGGCATTCGCCAATTCTGCGATGGCTTCGTTGTCCGTGATTTTCGTCGGCGCCTTGTCGTTCAATACGCCGGTAATCAGAAAGCCGTAGATCATCTGCGTCATCACGCGAACCGGAAGGCTGGCCCGGTTGTTTCCGTGCAATGCCCATTCAAACGAGTCAGCGAGTTCTTCGCGAAAGCCGAAAATGGTCTTCATCGCCAGGGGATGGTCGATGCCGCGCTCCACGATCGCGCGAAACATACCTTTATGCTGGCGGAAACTCGCCGCGCTCGCCGCCACGAATGTGCGGATAAGGGCTTCGGTGTCCGTGGCTTCCGCGCCGGAAAACAAAAGTGCCATTTTTGAGCGCGCATTCTCGATAAAGGACTCGGCAATCGCGGAGAACAGCGCGTCTTTGTCTTTGAAACGAAAATAGACCGCGCCGACCGAAACGCCGGCCTCAAGCGCGATGTCGGCCAACCGGGCGCCGTCATAACCCTTTTCCGCGAATACGATTTCGGCCGCTTCCAGCAGTTTTTCGCGTGTGGCGCGGCTGCGTGCCTGCGACGCCGGGAGGGACCACCGCTCGGAGGCGTTCTTTTTCGGGGCGCTTGCCTTGGCCATCGGGCGGTGCTTAAATCTGAATACGTATTCAGATTATGACAAAGACCCGCCGCCGTCAATGCGCGGGTTCCGCAAGGAGGCAGCGATGACAGTTGTTCCGACGGTCGATCAAATTCAGATGATGATGAACGATGGACCGAAAGGTCCCATGGTCATGGTCAATCTTCTCAAATACCGGAAAAAGGCGGCCTATGATTCCGATCGCACGGAAGCGAAAGAGAATTTGAGCGGACGCGACGCTTATCAGCGCTATGGCATGGTCGCGTTGCAGCATGTGACCAAACGGGGCGGAAAGATCGTCTGGGGCGGTCCGCAGAAATTCGTGATGATCGGCGATCTCGAAGAAAACGACTGGGACGATGTGGTTTGCGTGCACTATCCCTCGCGCGATGCGTTCATGGATATGACGCAGGACTCGGAATATCTGGCCGCGCACTATCATCGCGAGGCGGGCCTCGAACGCACAGCGCTTTTGTGCTGTGGCCCGGGCATGGCCGTATGAGCGTCGGGGCGGATTACCTCAACCTGCCGGGAGTCTGAATTGGGCCGCAAGATTCTTTTTATCACCACCGATCAGCAACGTTTCGACTCGCTGGGCTGCAACGGCAACAAATTTTGCCGCACACCCAACATCGATGCGCTGGCGAAGCACGGCGTCAACTACACGCGTGCCTATAATCAGAACACGGTTTGCATGCCGGCGCGCTCGACCATGCTGACGGGGCAATATGTCCGCACGCATGGCGTATTCGCGAACGGTGTGCCGTTGCCGGAAGATGCGCCGAGTGTTGCGCAATATCTGAAAGACAAGGCGGGTTACAAAACCGCCCTGATCGGCAAAGCGCATTTC
>DATCFN010000018.1:0-10503 GCA_036509475.1 Rhizomicrobium sp.
AACCGGAGGGGCCGTTCGCACTTGGTGGCTGGAGTTATGGCGTCATTCTCGCTTTCGAGATGGCGCATCAGCTGCGCAAGATGGGGCGTGAGGCCGCGCTCCTCGTCGCCTTCGATCTGGTGCCGCTGAATGTGAATGCGCCTTCAAACCGTATCGCATTTGCATCCGAGGTTTTGTGGAATGCATCGCGCTGGATGCGTGCTCATCCTCTGGTGCGTGAGGGCAGGGTGCTGCAGTTCGCGGGCCAGGCGTGGGGCAAGGCTGTGGGCGCCGCGAAACGCCGTCTCAGCGGCACGGTGCCGCCGTCCGGGCCTATAAAGGACGTGATCGAAAATTATGTTCGCCCCGAACATTATCCGCCGGCGCATCTCGCGCTGATGCAAACGATGCTTGATGTCGCGGAACTGTATGTTCCCGAACGATATGACGGCGCCGTGCAGGTTTACGCCGCAACAAGCGAAGTTCCGGCCGTTCACTTCGCGCGCCTGCGCCGTGACTGGCGTGCGCTGGCGCCGCTCGCTGAAGTCCGCGCCGTTTCGGGCACCCATCGCAGCATGATCGAAGAACGCGACGGTCAGGCGCTGGCAGCACATCTGTCGGAGCGCCTCGCGATATTTGCGAAGCCTTAAAAAGACAATCGTCAGACCGCGTAACTTTATTTGGCTTCGAGCCGCTCCAGCGTGCTGCCGCGGACGCGGAAGACCACGCCTTGCTGCTCGTCGAGGTCGGACATCGCTTTCCATTCGAGGCCGAGGAACAGTCCGCGCAATATTCGGGTGAAGGCGCCATGCGATACGGCGAAGGTGTCGGTCTTCAGATCGCCCACCCAGTCTTCCGCGCGCTTGGCGACGTCGGCGTAATTTTCGCCGCCGCCCGGCACGCGCACATTCCATTTGTCCGCGCCGCGCTTTTCGAACATCGCCGGATCGAGCCCCTTGGCCTGCGCATCGGTCAGCCCGTCCCACGATCCCAGATTGATTTCCTGAATGCGCGGATCGGTCGTGAAACCGTCCTGCGGAAGATCGAGCGCGCCACGGATAATCTTCATGGTTGTGACGGCGCGCGGGAAAGGGCTGCACACATAGGCCAGCGACGCCGGATCGGGACATTCGCGTTTCAGGATCGCGGCCATGATGCGCGCCTGTTCGCGGCCGAGATCCGTCAGTGGCGAGTCCGCGGTGCGGCCCTGAAACAATTTTTTGACATTGGCTTCGGTTTCGCCGTGACGGCAGAAATAAAGCGTCAACCCTTCGCGAAGAAGAAGCTGCGTCATTTCACGACGGCGATGTCCGGCGCGTCCACCGCTTTCATGCCGACGATGTGATAGCCGGCATCGACATGGATGTTCTCGCCGGTCACGGCACTGCCCAGATCGGACAAAAGATAGAGCGCCGTGTTGCCGACTTCTTCGATCGACACCGCGCGGCGCAGCGGCGAATTGAGTTCGTTCCATTTCAGGATGTAACGCGAATCCGAAATGCCCGCGAATGACAGCGTCTTGATCGGGCCGGCGGAAATCGAGTTCACGCGAATGTTCTGCTTGCCGAGATCTTCGGCCATGTAGCGCGTGGTGGCTTCCAGCGCAGCCTTCGCCACGCCCATCACGTTGTAATGCGGCATGACTTTCTCGGCGCCGTAATAGGTCAGCGTCACCATCGAGCCGCCCTTCGTCATCATCTTCTCGGCGCGCTGCGCGACAGCCGTGAAGGAATAGGCGGAGATGTTCATGGTGTTCTGGAAATTCTCAGGCGTCGTGTCGATGTAGCGGCCCTGAAGCTGGTTCTTGTCGGAGAAGGCGATGGCGTGAACCAGAAAATCGATGCTGTCCCACTTCGTCTTGAGTTCGGCGAAGGCCGCGTCGATGGAACCTTGTTGCGTCACATCGCAATCGATGACGGCGGCAGGGTTCAGCGGCGCGACCAGCGGTTCGACGCGCTTTTTGAATGTCTCCCCGGCATAGGTGAACGCCAACTCCGCGCCTGCCTTGTGCAGAACGTCGGCAATGCCCCAGGCGATGGAATGGCCGTTGGCAACGCCCATGATCAGGCCGCGTTTGCCCTTCATCAGGCCGCTTGTGGACATGGGAATCTCCGGAAATCTCGAACGTCAGGACTATACCCCTCGGCTACGGGGAATTGACGGCGAAATCAAGCGTTTCGGCCAACCTGACAGTAGTGTCACCTTGCCATTGACGGGCCGGGGTTCCTCTCCCCAAAGTTCGGGCAGCAAATCGCGAGGAACGGCCATGGACAAGAACATTGCGGCGCACGGATTCGATGCGGCGAAACTCGCGGCGGTTCCGGCGATGATGCAGGGCGTCGTGGATGCCGGCGATCTGTCGGGCATGGTCACGCTGGTCTGGCGCGGCAGCGAGGACGTGCAGCTCAACACTATCGGCAAGCGCGACATCGCCAACAACCTGCCCATGACGCGCGACACGCTGTTCCGCATCGCCTCGATGACCAAACCGATCACCTCGGTGGCGGCGCTGATGCTGCTGGAAGAGGGCAAGCTGAAACTCGAAGACCCGATCACCAAATGGCTGCCGGAATTTGCAGACATGAAAGTGCTGAAGGACCCGAAAGGTCCGCTGGACGAAACCTATCCCGCACCCCGCATCATCACCGTCGAAGACTTGATGACGCATCGGTCTGGCTTTGCCTACGCCTTCACGTCGAGCGGTCCCATCGGCAAGGCGCATGAAGAGGTTTTGGGCCAGCCGCTCGACAACAACAAGACGCCGGACCAGTGGCTCGCCGCGCTGGCGACATTGCCGCTCACTTTCCCGCCGGGGCAGCAGCTTCACTACAGCCATTCGACGGAAGTGCTCGGCTTTCTCGTTGGCCGCGTCGCGGGCATGACCTATCGCGAATTTATCCTTCAGAGGATTCTGAAACCGCTCGGCATGAACGATACCGATTTCTATGTGCCCAAGGAAAAGCGCGGCCGCGCCGCCGTTGTCTATCAGCAGGATCAGGCGACCGGCGCGCTGAAGCCCGTGCCGTTCCCCAATTACGATACGCCGCCGGCTTACACCGCGGGCGGCGGCGGATTGATCTCCACGCTCGACGATTACCTGACCTTCGCGCGCATGTTGCTGAACAAGGGCGAGTTGAACGGCAAACGCTATCTGAAAAAAGAAACCGTCGAATTGATGACGTCCAATCGCCTAACGCCGGAGCAGCGCGCGATCCCGTTTCTCGGCATGCCGCTGTTCATGGGGCAGGGCTTCGGCCTCGGCGTCTCCGTCATCATGGAGCCGGGCAAGCATGAATGGATGGGCGCCGGATCGAAGGGCGCGTTTGGATGGCCCGGCGCGTTCGGCACCTGGTGGCAGGCCGATCCGGAGAAAAACATGATCCTGATTTTCCTGATCCAGAACTACACGCCGCTGACGCCCGACCTCGCCGCGCAAGCCGTGACCGGCGTGCGCATGGGCGCGCGCGTGGCGTGCCCGATGTTCCAGAAAACGGTGTATGGCGCGTTGACGGGCTGATCCGGCGGAACTCCGCCTTGGCCCGCACGTTGGCTTTTCTGAAAAGCCAGCGGGATATTCCATGCGTCTGCCATCGATAGCACTTGCCGGCTTCTGCGCACTGGCCGTCAGCGGCTGCACCACGATCCGCGTCACGAGCCCGCAACGCAGCGCGCAGGAAGAGTTGCTGATCTCGACGGCGGCGGATCGCGCCGCCGAAGCCCTGGCGGCGCAGATTCCCACCAACCTTTCGGCCTATATCGACACGTCCGGTTTCGCGACGCAGCGCCGCGATGAAGGCATCGCCGGCATCGACCGCGATTATGCGCTGGCGGCGATCGACGATGCGCTCCTGCGCCGTGGCGTGCGGCTTGTGCATGACCGCGAGCATGCCGATGCGGTGATCGTGCCGCGCGCCGGCGTGCTGTCGACCGACGAACGCGACATACTGGTCGGCCTTCCGGCGTTTCCCGCGCCGGTGCCGCTGGCCGGCACCGTGAGCGTGCCGTCGCTCGCGCTCTACGACAACACGAAGGCCAAGGGCATCGCGAAATTCGCGGCGAGTGTTTACGACCCGAA
This sequence comes from Rhizomicrobium sp., assembly GCA_036509475.1. Taxonomy (GTDB): domain Bacteria; phylum Pseudomonadota; class Alphaproteobacteria; order Micropepsales; family Micropepsaceae; genus Rhizomicrobium. The sequence continues at coordinate 4,055 of DATCFN010000018.1, forward strand.
AACCGGCAAGCTGATCGTCTCGACCGATCCGGCCTATGGCTTCAGCCGCGAGAGCGACGGCACGGTGCTGTTCGTCTTCACCTGGCGGCACAACGACATGGGCGTAAACCTGAACGACGACCCACCGAAGGTGGAGAAGCGGTAGCCTTCTGGCATCTTGAAGGGAGTGCTATCATGTGATAGCATTCCTGAATGGCTCAACTTCTCGTCCGCGATTTGTCCGAAGAAACCGTTGCGGCGCTCAAAAAGCGCGCGAAGGAACACGGCCGCAGCGCGGAAGCCGAGCATCGCGCGATTTTGGAAGATGTGCTCAAGCAAAAAAAGGACGACTTCTGGAAAGAGGTCGATCGCGCTTTTCAGGAACTCAAGGAGAGCGGCCGTACGTTTTCCGACTCCACCGAAATGGTCCGGCAAGATCGCGACAGTCGATGATCATCGCCGATACGTCGGTGCTGATAAAACTGATTGTCCCCGAGCCGCGCAGCGATCAAGCGCGCGCTTTGCGGACTCAAGGAATCGCAGCTCCCGTCCTTTGGGTCGCCGAAACGGCGAATGTGTTGTGGCGAAAAGTCGTTATTGGCGAAATGTCCGAAAAAGAGGCGCTATGGCGACACGACATTCTCGCCAGCGGCGGCATACGTAACCTGCCAATCGAACCAATGGCGCAACACGCTCTGTCTCTATCGATAGCGTTGAAGCACCCCGTGTATGACTGCTTCTTCCTTCAGGCGGCGATTCAAGAAAATTCTTACGTCGTCACCGACGATGCACGTTTTGCGCGCGCTGTGCGTTCCCACAAAAAGTGGAACACGCACCTTCGTCTTTTGGCAGAAACGTAACTACTTCAACTTCGCCCGCGGATCGTATTTCTTGTCCCACTTGGCGACGAAATCTTTCAGCGCCTCGTCGCCTTTATCCGGCAAGGTCACGACCAGCTTCACGTAGAGATCGCCGGCCTGTTCGCCGCCGCTGTTCGAGCCGCGGCCGGGGATGCCCTTGCCTTTGAGGCGCAGCACCGAGCCGGAATTGGAATTGGGCGGCAAGGTCAACTCCACCGTGCCGGTCAAAGTCGGCACCGGCACCTTGCCGCCCGTCACTGCTTCCTGAAGCGTGATCGGCAGGTCCATCCGCAGGTTGTCGCCGTCGCGCACATAGAAGGGATGCGGCGCGACCGAGACGGTCAGGATCACATCGCCCGGCGGACCGCCACTCGCGCCCTGTCCGCCTTGCCCCTTCAGGCGAATCTGCTGTCCTTCTTTTGTGCCCACGGGAATGCGCACATCCACATCGCGGCCTTCGGGCAGCATGATGCGGCGCGTGCCGCCGCGCGCGGCTTCATCGAAGCCGATCGTGACGGCGATCTCATAGCTTTCGCCTTTGCGCGGTTGCGCACGCCGTCCGCCACGGCCACCAAGCCCGCCCAGCAGGTCCGCAAAAATATCCTCGGCGCGGAAGCCCTGGGCCTGTTCGCCGCCCTGTCCACCGAAACCGAAATGAAACTCGCGCGCATTGCCGCCGCCCGCGCCGCCGCCGAAGGGATTGCCCTGAAAGCCATGCGCGCCGGGATCGAAGCCGCGCGGATTGCCGTTGTCGTCGATTTCGCCGCGGTCGAATTTTAAGCGCTTGTCCTTGTCGCCAAGGATGTCATAGGCGCCGCTGATCTCCTGAAACTTTTTCTGCGCCTTGGGATCGTTGGCGTGCTTGTCGGGGTGATGTGTTTTCGCGAGCGTGCGAAAGGCCTTTTTGATGTCGGCCTCGCTCGCGGTTTTGGGAACGCCAAGAATTTTGTACGGATCTGCCATGTTTTCTCCGGCCGCAACTCCACTGAGTCGCAGCCCGTTCATGATATAGTGTGAAGCGTTGAGAAATTAAGGGTTTGGCGCCGGAATCGCGGAAGGCGGCGTATCGGGGCCGTCCATGAAACCTTGCGGCAGCGACGTCCAGCCTTTGAGCGCCATCAGCCGGCTGGCGGCGCCGGGAACGCCGTGCCGCGCGGCAGCGCCATAGAGCAGTTCGGCGACCGCGAGGTCCCTGGGAACCACGACGCCTTCTTCATAGAGTTCGCCGAGCCGGAACTGTGCTTCGGGATGTTCGGCCTGTGCCGCCTTCACCAGCCAGGGCAGGGCGGCCTTTTCGTCCGGCGGCCCGGCCTCACCATCCATCAGCATCACGCCAAGATCCGATTGCGCGGTGGGCAGCCCGCGATATGCGGCTTTCTCCATCATCGCCTCGGCGGCCTTCGGGTCTTTCGCGGTGCCGAGGCCCTTGCGTTCCATCAGCGCCACGTTGCGCATGGCGCCAAGGTCGTAGTCCTTGGCCAGTTCGGAAAAGATTTTGAACGCCACCTCGTAGTCGCCCGCGTCGAACGCGGCAGCGCCCTGATCGAACGTTTTCTGGTCGCCCGGAACATAGGGCAGCGCGGGCTGTTGAGGGGGCGGCGCGCCTTGCGCCTGTGCTGCAAAACAGACGCAAAGGCAGAGGCCGAGATTGGCACAGATAATGAGAAGCGGGCGCATCATGGCCGACCCTAGCAATGCGCGCTTCCGCACGCAAAACGAAGGTGATAACCAACCATGATGAGCGACATCGGCGGACCCATCGACGACGGCGGCATTGCGGCGAAGGACGATCCTCTCGCGCTGTTCGAGGCGTGGCTGGAGGAGGCGAAGAAAACCGAGCCCAACGAGGCCAACGCCATGGCCATCGCCACGGCGGACGCGGACGGCCATCCCAGCCTGCGCATGGTGCTGATGAAGGAAGCGAGCCATGCGGGTTTTGTTTTCTACACCAACATCGAAAGCCAGAAGGGCAACGAGCTTTCCGCCAATCCGCATATCGCGCTGTTGTTTCACTGGAAGTCACTGCGCCGCCAGGTGCGGGTGCGCGGGGCCGTGGTGCGCGTCAGCGATGCAGAGGCCGACGCCTATTTCGCGACGCGCGCGAAAGACAGCCAGATCGGCGCATGGGCGAGCGCGCAATCGCGGCCCATGGAAGGGCGCTGGGCATTCGAAAAAGAGATCGCCAAATACGCCGCCAAATACGCGCTGCAGAAAGTGCCGCGCCCGCCTTACTGGTCCGGCTATCGCGTGACGCCACTGGATTACGAATTCTGGCGCGACCGTCCGTTCCGCCTGCACGACCGGCTGGTCTATCGCCGGGACAGCGCCGCCACGCCTTGGCGCACGGAAAGACTTTTCCCGTAATGGATGTGGCCGCGAAAACATTGAACCCCGGCACATTGATGCGCCGCGCGGCGATCCTGTCGCTGGGCATGTCGGTGCTGCTGGTGGCGATCAAGCTGTTCGCCTATCTCGTCACCCATTCGGTGTCGGTGCTGGCGAGTTTCGCGGACAGCGCGCTGGATCTTTTCACCTCGTCGCTGAACATTCTGGCCATCCGTTCCGCGCTGACGCCCGCCGATGCGGAGCACCGTTTCGGCCACGGCAAGGCGGAGCCGCTGGCCGGGCTGGCGCAAGGCGCGTTCATCGCCGGCAGCGCCACGTTCCTCGTCATTCAGGCGATCAACCGCTTTCTCGATCCGCAGCCGGTGGAGCAGGGGCTGACGGCGCTTGTCGTAATGGCGATTTCGCTGGCCGGCTCCGTCGGTGTCGTGACCTATCAGCGTTACGTGGTGGCGCATACCGGATCGCTGGCGGTGGGCGCGGACAAGGTTCACTACACCGGCGACGTGGTGACGAATATCGGCGTCATCGTCGCCATCGTGCTGGCCACCGGCTTCGGATGGGAGCGCGCGGACCCGATCATCGCGCTGTTCGTGGCGGCGGTGCTGGTGTGGACGGCGTGGGGCGTCTTCCGCGTCAGCTACGACCAACTCATGGATCACGAACTGGCGGACGAGGCGCGCGACGCGATCATCGACATCGCCATGCGCCACGACGAAGTGCGCAATGTCCACGACCTGCGCACGCGCGCGGCGGGCATCCACAGCTTCATCCAGTTTCACATCGAACTGGACCCGCACATCACGCTGACGCGCGCGCATGAAGTCAGCGACGAGGTCGAGCAGGCGGTCTGCGCCGCATTCCCCAACGCCGACGTCATCATCCATCAAGACCCGGTGGGCGCGGAGCGGCCGGTGGAACTCACCTAAAACAAAACATAACTGTCATCCCCGGCCGAGTGCAGTGAAGCGGAATGAGGGGAAGCGGACCCAGGTGGTTGCGCCCATTCGCGAAAGGCCCGGACGACCTGGGTCCCCTTCCCTTCGCTCCCAACCGGTTGCTCAGCCGGGGATGACAAATGCGTTTTAAGCGCGACGGTTATTCAATCCCGCTCCATCGCCTCCGGCAATTCCAGCCAGCGGTGGCGGCGGTTGTCGTAAACGGAAATCGCCGGCATCGGGAAATCGGGATCGGCGAACGCGCCGATGGGCACGGCGATGAAATCCGGCATCGCGTCCATCAGATAATACACGGTCGCGCCACACATCGGGCAGAAGTGGAAGTGGGCTGTGGTGCCCTCGTCGCCGGTGAGCGCGAATTCGGTGGAGGCGCCCGTAGTGACGGCGCGCGAACGCGGCCAGCGCGCCTGCGCCGCGAACAGGCTGCCGCTGCGTCTCTGGCAGTTGAGGCAATGGCACATCGAGATACGCACGGGATCGCCCGTCACCGTCACGCTCAACTGGCCGCAGGAACATTCCGCGCGCCGCACTCTTGTCGCATCGCTCATGCAAATCAGGTTACACTGACGCGCCATGCCGATCCAGAACCACCGCGATCACGCCGCGAACGAGCGCACATTTCTCGCCTGGGTGCGCACCTCGGTCGCGCTCATCGGCTTGGGATTTCTGGTGGAGCGGTTCGACCTGTTCGTCGCCTCCACAGCGCCGGCCTCATCGGCGGCGAAAGCGGCATCGCGGTGCCGCGCGATCAGTTCGGACACATAGCGGGCCTCGTATTGATCGTCGCCGGCATGATCATGATCGCGGTATCGGCCTGGCGCTTCCGCCGCACGGCGAAAGAGATCGACGACACCGCCGAACATCCCGGCACCAGCAACCGCGCCGACTACGCCCTGGCGGCGCTGCTTATCCTGTTGAGCGCGGGGCTGCTGTTCTACCTATTTCACGCGGTGACGAAGAGCGCGTGATTATGAACACTTCAAAAAAATCTCAGAAGAAAAAGCGCGCGAAATATGCGAGCTGGTTAGTGAAGGCCGACAAAAGCAGCGAGCCAGAAATATTCTATGAATTTGACCGCGCGATGAACAGCCTCGCAAGGTTGCATCATTACGCAAATTGCCTCCCTTGCAAAACTGCCGAACTCGACGAACGCGCAGAAAGGTTATGCAAAGACGATTTACTAAATTTTTCGATACACTGTCGAAGACTGGTTTCTATAACGAAAGTGTTTCCCTTGGTGAAATCCGTGAGGATTCCCAGCTGCATTTTTCAAAAAAAGCGCGGCACGGAAGAAATCAAAAAATCTACCGTCCAACCAGGGAAAAATTCTTGGGATATTATAAATGCGATAGTGCACTACGACTTATTACAAATTTGGACCTCAAATTGGGAGGTGCACTCACGTATTTTTGCGGTCGAGGCGCGAAACCTTTTTGAGATATCTAGAAAGCAAATGCATCCGGTGGTCTTGTTGAGTTCCGATAAATTCAAACCTTTCTGCTTCGAGCTTAAAGCGTTCGTTAAAAGGGTTAGCGAGGATTTTTTCGACCCGCTGATCGACGGGTTGTCGGACAAAGAAATTTACGTCGAATTTCATATGCGGGAACTGTAACTCAAAAGGTGTCCCCATGACGGCCATCTTCGCGCGCGAGAAGTTGCACGATGCGTCATCGATCGAGGATTACACCAAGGTCGGGGAAAGGTAGTGACATGGCTTTATCTCAAACGCTCACCGGTGGATGTTTTTGCGGGGCGGTGGCGTATGAACTCTCCGCGAAACCGATGTTCGTGCATTGCTGTCACTGCACCGATTGCCAGACGCAGACCGGCGGCGGCTTCGCGATCAATGCCATTATCGAGGCGGAGCATGTTACGCTCACAAAGGGCAAGCCGGTGCGCGTCTCCATGCCGACGGAGTCGGGCCGCCCGCATTACGTCTATCGCTGCGCCAAATGCCAGACCGCGCTGTGGAGCGATTACGGGCGGCGCAAGGTCATGCTGTTCGTTCGCGTCTCCACACTGAAACGTCCGCATCGCGTCGTGCCGGACGTTCACATCTTCACGCGCTCGAAACTGCCATGGGTGCGCCTCGCGCCCGGTGCGAAGGCGTTCAAGGTCTATTATTCGACGACCAAAGAATGGCCCGCCAAAGCTCTGGCGCGGCGCAATGCGGTGCTGGCGAAAGTAAAATAAGCACGCGAAGACGCTACAGCTAACTCAAAACTGTCATGGCCCGCCGGAGTGCGGGCCACCCAGGTGACATCTTTTGCGATCCATCCCGTTTATCTCGTCATGGCCGGACTTGTTC
>DATCFN010000019.1:0-3349 GCA_036509475.1 Rhizomicrobium sp.
AACTTCCTGCGCAGAACCGGCTCCTCGGCCGCGTTTACTCCATGCAGCTGGAAGACCTGCTTTGACGTGTCCATTCCGATTCGGATAATCTGTTCCACGGACGGTTTCCTTTGCTTGAGATCCTCAACGACCTCATCCTGACACAGCGATGCCGTGCAGGGGCCGTCCACCCCAACACCTCCCACTTGTGGGGAGGTCGAAAAAGCGTAGCTTTTTCGGGTGGGGGACCGATGCAAACAAAGCCACGCAAGCGGACGATCGCAACCGCTCGCCAACTGCGCCGGAACGCGACTGTTCCGGAACAAAAGCTGTGGCGGCAACTGCGAGATATGAACCAACTTGGCTATCACTTCCGCCGGCAAGCGCCATTTCGCTCCTACATTCTCGATTTTGTTGAACACATGCATCGCATTGTCATTGAACTTGACGGCGATCAGCACGCATTGCCGGAAAACGTCGCGCGCGATATGGAGCGGGATCGGCTGTTGGAAATAGAGGGCTATCTGGTTCTGCGCTGGCCGAACAGTGATGTCACAAACAACCTGGACCGGGCGATGGAGTATCTTTTGCACATTCTGAAAGAGCGGCCCCCCACCCGGACCGCTTCGCGCTCCGACCTCCCCACAAGTGGGAGGTAAATTCATGCTCAAAGTCCGCGTCATTCCCTGTCTGGATGTGAAAGACGGCCGCGTCGTCAAGGGCGTGAACTTTGTTGGGTTGCGCGATGCGGGCGATCCGGTTGAGCAGGCGATGATCTATGACAAAGCCGGTGCGGACGAACTCTGTTTCCTCGACATCACGGCCTCACACGAAAAACGCGGCATCCTGCTCGACGTCGTGCGGCGGACGGCGGAAGCGTGTTTCATGCCGCTGACCGTCGGCGGCGGGGTGCGAACGCTGGACGACATTCGCGCGCTGCTGCTGGCCGGCGCGGACAAAGTCTCGATCAACACCGAAGCAGTGACGCGTCCCGAATTCGTCCGCGAAGCGGCGCAGAAATTCGGCAGCCAATGCATCACCGTCGCCATCGACGCCAAACAGACCGCACCCGGCAAATTCGAGGTCTTCACCCATGGCGGCCGTACCGCCACCGGCATCGACGCCGTCGCCCATGCCCGCCGCATGGTCGACTATGGCGCGGGCGAAATCCTGCTCACGTCCATGGACCGCGACGGCACCCGCAACGGCTACAACCTGCCCCTGACCCGCGCGGTGTCCGACGCCGTGACGGTGCCTGTCATCGCCTCGGGCGGCGTAGGGTCTGTGGATGATCTTGTGGATGGAATTGTGGATGGCCATGCATCTGCCGTCCTGGCCGCCTCGATCTTCCATTTCGGCGAGGTAAGTATCGGACAGGCCAAGGAAAAACTGGCTTTGGCTGGCGTGGCGGTCCGCCCCGGTTAACCGCGATTGATGGCCGTTCTGTTTCATGCCTGAATGGCCGCTCCAGGGGTCGTCCAGCCAAGGAAAGACTCGCGTGCGCAAACGCGGGCCGCCGTTTTTATGAGCCAGCAAATCGAACTGAAGCTGCTGCAGGAAGATGTCTTCCCGCCCCGCCGCTTTGCCGCGCCCGTGCCGACGGAGATGCCGAAGTCCAATCCCACGGCGGTCAAAGCGCGCGCCGCGATCCTGCCGCGCGACATTCCCGCGGAAGACGCCTTCCGCCTCACCCTGCTGCAATGCCAATGGCATATCGCCGCCAACATTCCCGCCGTTGTCGAAGCGCGCGAAGCCGAAGGCCTGCACCAGATGCGCGTCGGCTTTCGCCGGCTGCGCGTGGCGTTCACGTCTTTCGGTCACGCCTTCCGCAATCTGGAACTGGAGGCGCTGCGCCATCGCGCCAAACGCATGGCGGAGAACCTTGCGCCCGCGCGCGACCTGGACGTCTTCATCGACGAACTCCTTGAACCGGCCACGAAGGCCAATGGTGCCGTGGAGTCTTTCGAATTGCTGCGCGCGCGCGCAGCCGATGCACGGCGCACGGCATGGGACTTCGCGGTCACGCATGTTCTGAGCCCCGCCCTCGCCGGCTTCATGGCCGATCTCAACGCCGCGGTGGAACGGCGCATCTGGCTGGGCGGCGCAAAGGACCATGCGCCTTATAATGCACCGGCACAGGAGCTGGCAGGTCATGTTCTGGATCACCGGCTGAAGCATGCCAAGAAGCGCGCTAGGCGCCTCAACCAGCTCTCCGACGAACAGCGCCATCACCTGCGCATCGCGCTCAAGAAGCTGCGCTATACCGGCGAATTTTTCGCGCCAATGTATGAGCGCGGCGAAGTCGAGGAATTCGGCAAGCGCCTTTCCAAAATGCAGGACAGCCTCGGCGCCGTGCATGACGTGGTCATCGCGCGCGAAACATTGGCGCGCATCACCGCCGGCGCGAACGATCACTCCGACAGCGGCATCTCATTCGCCGCCGGGATCGTCTATGGCTGGCATCTGGACCGCGCGACGCACATCTTCAAGAAAAGCGTCAAGCGCTGGAAGAAATTCGCCAACACCGAGCCTTTCTGGCAGGACGCGACGAAACACTGATGCGCCGTACCTTCGATCCCATCAAGGCGCAAGACTATCCGCCCAACGTCCAGGCCATCATCAAGCGGCAGGCGCCAACAAGCGCGTGGCTGAACCAATCCATTCTCGAACTCGATACCGACGAAGGCTGGGTGAAGATCGCCTACGAACTCGGCACGCCGCATTTCAACCGTTTCGGCGCGTTGCATGGCGGTTCCATCGCCTGCGTGATGGACGACGTGCTGGCTGTTGCCGCCGGGCTCGTCGCCCAATGGGGTGAGATCGCGCCGACCCTGGAAATGAAAGTCAGCTATCTCAACCAGGGCGGCGCGGGAACGCACATCGCTGAAGCGCGCGTCTTGAAGCGCGGCCGACAGATCAATTTTCTCGAAGCCTCACTGGCGCGCGAAGACGGGAAAATCATCGCCACCGCAACCGCGACAATCATGATTGCGGCGATGAAGAAATAACTAGCGCAAAAGCGCCTGCGAGATCGGGCCCTGGAATACCAGCCGCGCGCCTTCCATGATTTTCAATTCCGCAACGTCGAAAAAATCGAAATGCAGGCTGAGGCAGCGCGCGGCCAGATCGTCCTTGGCATAGGCCGAGGCCACCTGCACCAGCTGGCCCGCATAATCCATGAAACTCAGGGAATAAAACGCCACGTCACGCATCCGCTTGTTCTGCCGGGATTTAACGGGCGGCGGCGGATTTGGTGCCGTTACAGCGCGGAAATTTCGCGAGGTTAAATTTCCGACATCGCACATGCGATTGTCCGAAGACCCAATACGCGCGTGCCAAACCGTTCACGCACCGACGGGCATACGAAACC
>DATCFN010000020.1:0-9048 GCA_036509475.1 Rhizomicrobium sp.
TTGGCGTCCGATACAAGGTTGCAATAGCGATGTTTGGTTGGCTTACATATCGAAATCGCTATTTGTTGGAAACCAACCTTCGCGGATTCTCGGTCATTGAAGGTCACAGAAAAAGCCGGATGGACTGGCAGTCAGTCACGCAAATCGATGTAGGACGAAAACCGACTGCTGCGGTGGAACACTTTTATGTGACAATGTCTTCCGAAGAATGCTCCATAACTGTCACGGATAGCATCAAAGGGTTCGGCAAATTTCAATCCGCTGCTTTTGAGTATTGGCCACAGATTAAAAGCGGCTGGGTTAGAGTATTCACTGGACCGTCAGATATTCTCGCGTACGAAATCCTGTGGAAGCGTCAGTGACCCGTTTCAAACTCACCATTGAATATGACGGCAGCAATTTTGTCGGCTGGCAGCGGCAGGACAATGGCGCGTCGGTGCAGGGCGCGCTGGAGGAAGCGATCTTCAAGCTCGCGGGTGAGATTTCCGTCGTGAATGGCGCCGGCCGCACCGATGCGGGTGTCCATGCGATGGCGCAAGTCGCGCATTTCGACCTGTCGAAGGATTTCACTGCCGACAAAATCCGCGACGGGCTCAATCATTATCTGCGGGCCTCCGCGGTGTCGGTCATTCTGGCGGAAATCGCGGTGCCGGATTTTCATGCGCGATTCTCGGCCACGGGGCGGCATTATTTCTACCGCATCCTTTGCCGGCGCGCGCCGCCGGTTCTGGATCACAAGCGCGTCTGGCATGTCATGCGGGGTCTCGATGCGGAAGCGATGCATGAGGGTGCGCAGGCGCTGGTCGGCCAGCATGACTTCACGACGTTCCGCTCATCGGAATGTCAGGCGAAGTCGCCGTTGAAAACACTGGACCGTCTCGATGTGCGCCGCGCCGGTGACGAAATCCATATCGAGGCCGAGGCGCGCAGCTTTTTGCACAATCAGGTGCGCTCGATGGTCGGTTCGCTAAAGTTGGTTGGCGAAGGCAAATGGAAACCGTCGGATATGGCGCGCGCGCTTCAATCCAAAAGCCGCGCCGAATGCGGCCCCGTCGCCCCGCCCGAAGGGCTTTATCTGGTCGGCGTGGATTATCCCTGAATATCCACCAACTCGACGCGCCCCGGATCGATGGGCGTGCCAAGAAATATCTCGCCCACGCGTGCGAACCGGTCCGGTGCATCCGTGGCGAGGAACGTGTGCTCGGGCTTCGCGGCTGCGCTGCGTTTGATGTTATGTTCGTTCAATATCTTCTCAACCGCCCGCGCCGTCGTCGCTGCGCTATCGACCAGCAAAATATCCGGCCCCGCGATCTTCGCGATGGTGTTCTTCAGCGCCGGAAAATGCGTGCAGCCGAGGACCAGCGCTTTCGGTTTTGGGACGGCGGCAAGGAGGGGATCGAGATAGCGATGGGCTATCGCTTCGGCAATTGCGCCGTCCAGCAATCCTTCCTCCGCGATCGACACGAACAGCGAGCAGGCTTGCTGGATCACCGGCACGCTTCGGCCATGCGCCTCGATGGCGCGAACATAAGCGCCGCCTTTCACCGTGCCTTCGGTGGCGATAACCGCGATGGGACCGTCCGGCGCGGCCGCGATGGCGGCCTCCGCGCCCGGCACGATCACGCCGACCACGGGCATGGGCGCAAATTTTTCGTCCAGCGCGGGCAACGCCACCGCGGAGGCGGTGTTGCATGCCACGACCAGCATTTTCACGTTGCGCTTCATCAACGCGCCCGCTGCCTGCACGGCATAGCGGGTGACGGTGTCGCCGCTCTTGGTGCCGTATGGCAACCGCGCCGTATCGCCTAGATAGATGAACTGCTCGTTCGGCAATCGCGCGGCCAGCGCGCGCATTACGGTCAAGCCGCCGATACCGGAATCGAAAATACCGATGGGCGCGTCGCTCATCCCGGCGGATTGGCGAAATAGGAATCCAGAATCGCAGCATAGACATCGACAAGCTTTTCAAGCTCCGCCACCGGCACGCATTCGTCGACCTTGTGCATGCTGCCGCCGGGCACGCCGATTTCGGCGACCGGACAGATGTCCTTGATGAAGCGGGCGTCGGACGTGCCGCCGCTGGTGGAGAATTGCGGAAACACGCCGGTCACTTTGGAAATCGCATCGGCGAGCAGATCGGTGAACGGCCCCGGTTGCGTCAGGAACGCGACGCCACTGGTCGTCGATTCAATCGCGGCCTCGCCGCCATATTGCGTCGTCACGTCCTTGGCCACCTGCTCAATACGGCGCAGCAGGCTCTCAGGCGTATGCAGATCGTTGAAGCGGATGTTGAGCGCCGCGCGCGCGTCCGCCGGCGAAACATTGCCCGCCGAATTGCCGACATCGAAGGTTGTGAACACCAGGGTGGACGGCTCGAAATGCGTGGTGCCGGAATCCAGCGGCTCGCTGGCAAGCCGGCTGACCAGTGCCGCCAGAATCGGAATCGGATTGAGCGCGAGTTGCGGATAGGCGGTGTGCCCCTGCACGCCGCTGATCTTGATGACGATGCGCATGGAGCCGCGGCGGCCGATCTTGATCGTGTCGGCAGTGTGCGCGGTGGCGGTGGGTTCGCCGACAAGGCAATGGTCGATGCGTTCGCCGTCTTTGCGCAACACGTCCAGCACGGCTTTGGTGCCGTTGGTGTTGGGGCCTTCCTCATCGCCGGTGATGAGAAGGCTGATGGAGCCTTTCGGCGTACCGTCTTTGATGTGCCGCGAAACCGCGGCGATGAAGCAGGCGATGGCCGATTTCATGTCCGCCGCGCCGCGCCCGTACAATGTGCCATTTTGGATTTCGGCGGCGAAGGGATCGTGCCGCCACATCTTCACGTCGCCGGTCGGCACGACATCGGTGTGGCCCGCGAAACAGAAATTGGGCGCCGCCGTGCCCAGCCGCGCATAGAGATTCTCAATCGCCGTGCTGCCCGGTGCCTGAAGCCGCAAGCGGCGGCAGGTGAAACCCAACGCCTTCAGTTCGGCTTCGACGATGTCCATCGCGCCTCCGTCCTCGGGCGTCACGGACGGGCAGCGCATCAGCGCCTGCGATAAAGCGATGGGGTCGGGCGTGGCCATGCGTTGCGGTTTAGGGCGCTCGTTCTCTATGGTCAACCAAAGCAATTTGTGGAGGCAAAATCATGGCGGGACGTCTGGACGGAAAAGTCGCGGTCATCACCGGGGCGGCCAGCGGAATCGGGCGCGGCACGGTCGATCTGTTCGTGAAGGAAGGCGCGCGGGTCATTGCCGCCGACATCCAGGACGACAAGGGCGCGCGCATGGAGGAAGACCATAAAGGCCTCGTTCACTATGTGCGCTGCGACGTCTCCAAGGAGGCCGATATCGAAGCGGCGGTGACGGCGGCCAAGAAATATTTCGGACGGCTCGACTGCCTGTTCAACAATGCCGGGACCGGCGGCGCGGGCGACACGGCGGACGGCGTCACCGCCGATGGCTTCGATTCCGTCATGCATTTGCATGTTCGTGCCGCATTGTTCGGCATGAAATACGCCGTGCCCCTGATGAAAGCGGGCGGCGGCGGCTCCATTGTCAGCACCGCATCGGTCGCGGGTTTGCAGGCGGGTTATGGGCCGATCCTTTATTCCATCGCCAAGGCCGCGATCATCCACATGACGGTGGTGGCGGCGGCGCAACTGGCGGAGGCGAAAATCCGCGTGAACTGCATCTGCCCCGGCCTTATCGCCACCAACATCTTCGCCAACGCGCTCGGCCTGCCCAGCCAGTTGGCGGAAGGCCGCGTCGATGCCATCGCGGAAGCCGCGAAGGATTCCCAACCGCTCAAGCGCGGCGGCCGTCCGCGCGACATCGCCGAAGGCGTGTTGTTCTTCGCAGGCGACGGTTCGGATTGGGTCACGGGTCAGGCGCTGACAATCGACGGCGGATTGACGCTTGGCCCGCAAGGCATGCAGCAGATGCAGGCCTTCATGCCGATCCTGCAGGCGCTCAACGTCGATCCCGCCGCGATGGAAGCGCTGTCGCGGATGAATCAGAAACCCTAAGGCGCCAGAGGGTCGGGACCGAAACGGTTGTCGCCGGACGTTCCCCGCAAGCAACCGAGTTCGACGAAGGCCCATAGCGAAAGCGCGAACCCCGCAAGCGAGCAGAGTTGCGCGACGCCGCTGACATTGGCGCCGCCCAGAGTCGCGGCCTGCGAGAACACATAGACGTTCAGAAGGTCGGGCACGAAGACGAAGACGACAAGCCACCACCACGCCTTGTTGCGGTCATGCAGCCGTTTCACGGTAACGGCGAGACCGGCGATGAAAGTGGCCAGGAGAGCCAGGCCCCATGCGATAGCGCAGATGATGCCCACCGGATCGTGCGGCAATGGCGTCGGGCCGCCATTCTCATAAGCGCCGGGAATGGAAAGCGCATAGGCCCAGAAGCACAACATCAGCAGCATCGCGAACGGAACGGCGAGCGCGATATAGACCCAGAACCGGGCGCGCCCGATCCGTCCATGAAAGCTGAAGAGAAAGTCGCGCATCGTTATCCATGCCCCCGCATTGCGACAGGGAAGTATCGGCCGGGCTCGCTAGTCCCGCAACAGATCGTTGATGGAGGTTTTGGCGCGGGTGCGTTCGTCCACGCGTTTGACGATCACCGCGCAATATAACGACGGCCGGTCTGGCCCTTGCGGCAGCGAGCCGGAAACGACAACGGAATAGGGCGGCACGCGGCCCTGGAAAATCTCGCCTGTCGCGCGGTCGATGATCTTGGTCGAGCCGCTGAGATAGACGCCCATCGACAGAACCGAGCCTTCTCCCACGATCACGCCTTCGGCCACTTCGGCGCGCGCGCCGATGAAGCAATTGTCTTCGATGATGGTGGGCGCGGCCTGCAAGGGTTCGAGCACGCCGCCCAGGCCTGCGCCGCCGGAGATGTGGCAGTTGCGGCCGACCTGTGCGCAGCTTCCCACCGTGGCCCAGGTGTCGATCATCGTGTTCTCGCCCACATGCGCGCCGACATTCACGAAGCTGGGCATCAGCACGACACCTTTGGCGATGAAGGCGGATCGGCGCACCACGGCGCCCGGCACGGCGCGAAAGCCCGCGGCGCGGAATTTCTCGGCGGTCCAGCCGACGAATTTGGAATCGACCTTGTCCCACCAACTGGCCTCGCCCGGCGCGCCTTCGATCAGCTTCATGTCGTTCAGCCGGAAAGACAGCAGCACGGCTTTCTTCAGCCATTGATGCACATGCCATTCGCCGCCGGATTTTTCAGCGACGCGGGTGCGGCCGCTGTCGAGTTCCTCCAGCACATGTTCGACCGCATCGCGCACCGCGCCTTTGGTCGAAACGCCCAGCGTCTCGCGCGCCTCCCAGGCTTCGTCGATGGTGCGGATCAGATCAGCGGTCATGGCGGCTCAAACTCGAAGGGATTGGAGGAAGGACAGCAGGTTATCGGTTTCGTGGTCAATGTGAAGCTGCTGATCGGCACTGCGCCATTGGGACTGTCCGCCGCCATTGTTGAACCACACCGTGGTCATGCCGCGCGCGCGGGCCGGAATGAGATTGCGCACGCTATCGTCGAACAGCGCAGCGGATTTCGCATCGAAGCCGCCGCTGGCGATCAGCGTGTCATAGGCCGACAGATTGGGTTTGGGCACATAGTTCAGCGCTTTGACGTCCACGATGCCGGCGAACAGATCCGCCACGCCGAGTTTCTCCAGAACGCGCCCGGCGAAGCGGCCGCAATTGTTGGTGAAAACCAGCCGCTGTCCGGAAAGGCGCAAAAGCGCGGCCCGCAACGGCGCGTCGCCGGTCAGCCCCAGCGCGTCGAGGTCGTTGATGGCGTCGTGATAGGCGTCAGGATCGACACCGTGATGCCGCACCAGCCCCGCCACGGTGCTGCCGTGATCGCGCAGATAGCGTTTCTGGATTTCCCAGGCCGGATCGCGCGCGAGGCCCAGATGGCCCTGCACATAAACGCAGATCCGTTCTTCCATCGCCCGGTGCTGCGCGGCATCGGTGGTGTAGAGCGTGTGGTCCAGATCGAAAATCCATGTCCGCACATGGCGGAAATCCGGCCGCGCGTCCGGCATTCCGGCGGTCTGCTGCGTGTTCATCGGCGGCGAAGATGAGCGATAGGATTTCGTTAAGCAAGCCGGTGGCGAACTTGCGCTAACCATTTGCGTTTAACCGGTATTAAGCCCGACGGAACAGAATGATTGCCGAAAGAGGGCCGTGCGGGCCCCGGTGGTGGCATGACAAAAGACTGGCACAAATCCGATAGCGAATCCCCGGTCGCGCTTCCGCGCGGCGAGGTGGTGCACATTCTGGAATCGCGCGGCACCGCTGCGCGTGACAGGCTTGCCGCGCGCGACGACGCGGCGCCGGAAGTTCTGTTTTTTCTTGCCAGCGAAGGTTCGATCAAGGCGCGCCGGGCCGTCGCCGCCAATGCAGCGGCCCCGGCCCATGCCAATCGCCTGCTGGCCGACGATGAAGACGAGGACGTGCGCGCGCAACTCGCCCGCAAGATCGGCCGGCTCATGCCCGACCTGCCGCAAGATGCCAGCGAGAAAATGCGCGCGCTCACCATCGAAACACTGGAGCGCCTCGCGGAAGATCAGCTTGTGCGCGTGCGCCGGATTCTGGCCGAGGAGATTAAATCGCTCGACTGCATTCCGCAGCGCGTGATCGACAGGCTGGCACGCGACGTCGAAGAAGTGGCCGCGCCGATCCTCGAATATTCGCCGCTATTGTCGGACGCGGATCTGGTGGAGATCGTCTCGTCGGCGCAGGCGCGTTTCGCGCTCACCGCCATCGCAAAGCGCCGGCCGTTGAGCGCCAGCGTGTCCGAAGCCATCGCGACGGCGCTGGACGTTCCGGCTGTGGCCACGCTGCTCGCCAATTCCGGCGCCCATATCCGCGAGGCGACCCTCGAAAAGATCATCGATCACGGCTCGCGCATCAAGGAATGGCATTTGCCGCTGGTGCTGCGCAACGACCTGTCGCAGCGGGCCATTCGCCGTATCGCGGGCTTTGTGAGCGCCGCGATACTGGAAAGGCTGGCCGCCCATCACGGCATCGACGAGAAAACACGCGCGCAACTCGCCAAACGGGCGCGAGCGCGCATCGACGATGCGCAGGATGAGCATCACGATCCGGCCGCCGCGGCGGCGGCGGAAGTTCTGACTTTGTATAACACCGGAAAGCTGGACGATTCTTTTGTCGAGAAAGCCGCGGAATCGGGACGGCGCGAAATCGTCATTGCGGCACTGGCCGTTCTGGCGCGGACGGTCCCCGACACGGTGCGGCGCGTTTTCCAGTCCGGCACGGCGAAACCCGCCGTCGCGCTGGTGTGGCGTGCGGGGCTCTCGATGCGCGTCGCGTTCAAGATTCAAACCTTCGTCATGCGCCTACCGGCCGGCGAGTTGTTACCCGCGCGCGACGGCGTTCGGTTTCCCTTGAGCGAAGACGAGATGCTCTGGCATCTGAACTATTTCGGCTTGCCGGCCTGAACTGGGGCGATAAGCCCGTCATCGCCGATATGCGCGGTGAAGCCGGTGACGCCTTTGGTGCCGGTTGCCGCAAATCCCGCCTCGCTCAATCCGTGCGCTTTGCATTGCGTTTCATCCGACGTCTGGAAGGTGATGTTGGCGATGCAGAATTTGTCCGGCCCGCTCACCAGCGCGGGCTTGCCGTGACCTTCGGCGTGGACGAAGACCTTATCGACGGTCAAAGGCTGGTTCAGCGCATGCGCGCAGCCGCCGGGTGAGATTTTCCACCACCCGGCGGACAGCGCGGCCTTGCCGGAGTGAAAGGCCAACGCCGCCCACACCACCCCGGTCGTGTCATTGCAGATCGTGTAGCCGACGGGTGACACCACTTTCATCGCTTCGGTTTCCAGCGCGTCGAACAGATCGGCATTGCTGGCATTGGCCGCCATTTTCATCCGCGCGCGAAAGCGCAGCAATGCCGCGTCACGGCCTTTGCGGTCCGTGAATTTGTAACCGAGATCGACCAGCAGCCGGGTCAGGCCGATATCGCGCGCATTGTCGAGCGAGGGAATCGTATTGGATTCCGTCAAGGTCGCCGTCCATGACGGCAGACTATGGGTATCGAGCGTTGCGAAAGGCAGCGTGGATGCATCTTCAGCCGGACAGCCTTGCGCGCCGGTTTCCGCTTTCAATTGGAAATTTGTGTCCTTGGCGCAAAGCGGCACCGAACCGCCCCAGGCGCGGGATTCGCCGCCATGCGCCCGCGACGAGCGCGCGTAGAGAAAGTAATGCGACGCCGTCAGCGGTGCGGCCAGCGCTTGCTTGCAATCGCCGGGCACGATCCGCGTCCAGCCTTGGGTGACATTCTGCCCGTTCGTGCTCGCGCCGGTGGCGGCGTAGAGAACGTAGCTCGTCTGATTGCAGATCTGCAGCGCGGCATGCGCGGGTTGAACCGCCATGCAAACAAAAGCCGCGCAGAGCCATGCGCCCGCGCGTCCTGCCATCGTCATTCCTTGATAATCATGGTTCCGGCGCCATGCTCGGTGAACAATTCGAGCAACAGCACATGCGGGATGCGTCCGTCGAGAATGACGGCGGCACTGACCCCGGCCTCGACCGCGTTGATGGCGGTTTCGATCTTGGGGATCATGCCGCCGGAAATCGTGCCGTCCGCCATTAAGGCGCGCGCTTCGGCCACGGTGAGGCGGGGAATGAGTTTCTTCTCGCGGTCCAGCACGCCTTCGACATCGGTAAGCAACAGCAGGCGCGCGGCGGACATGGCACTCGCAATGGCGCCCGACACCGTGTCGGCATTGATGTTGTAGGTCTCGCCCTTCGTGCCGACGCCGATGGGCGCGATCACTGGCACGATTTCCGACGACATGATGGTGCGCAGCACCGACGGGTTCACGGTTTCCGGTTCGCCGACAAAGCCGAGGTCCACGCCGTCGCCGCGGTCAAGCTTTTTGGCGACGATCAGATTGCCGTCCTTGCCGGAAATGCCGATGGCGCGTCCGCCGGCGGCATTGATGCCGCTGACGATCTGCTTGTTGATGGAGCCGGAGAGAACCATCTCCACCACTTCCATCGCGG
>DATCFN010000021.1:0-8969 GCA_036509475.1 Rhizomicrobium sp.
CCACATCGACCGACGTCCAGCCCGGTTGCGGGTTCAACCATTCGACCATCGCGCCTTTCCAGATGCGATGCACACCGCCCGACATCAGGTCGTTCATCAGGTCGTAGCGTTTGGCGACCGACGAAAACACCTCGCGGACGAGGGCTTCCTTCTGGTCTTCCGGCACGTCGCGAAAGCCGAAGCTGGCGGTGGATTTGGGGTCGGCGTTCATCGTAGGAAGTATAATGCCTGAGTTACCCGAAGTCGAAACCGTGATGACCGGCCTCAAGCCCGCGCTGGAGAAGCATCGTTTCACCCATGTGGAGACGCGGCGCAAGGATTTGCGCATCCCTTTCCCGAAAGATTTCGCCAAACGCCTGAACGGCCGCAAAGTCATCAAACTGTGGCGGCGGGCGAAATACATCATGGCCGATCTGGACGATGGCGAAACGCTGGTCATCCATCTGGGAATGAGCGGGCGGATGGCAGTGTTCGCCAGGAGCAAAAGTCAAAAGCTCGGCCAGTTCCACTATGACGCCGTGCCCGCCGAACCCGAGAAACACGACCACGTCATCTTCGACACTGACGCTCCCGCGCGCATCACCTTCAACGATCACCGCCGTTTCGGCCTGATGACGCTGATCGACACCGACAAGATCGAGCAACACAAGCTGTTCAAGGATATCGGCGTGGAGCCGCTATCCGGCGATTTCGATGCCGCGTTTCTGAAAGCGGCACTCAAAGGCAAAAAGACGCCGATCAAATCCGCTTTGCTCGACCAGCGCCTGATCGCAGGGCTCGGCAATATTTATGTCTGCGAAGCGCTGTGGCGCGCGCAGATTTCGCCCAAACGCCGCGCGTCCCGCGTGAAACCCGGCGAAATCGCGCCACTGGTCAAAGCCATCAAAGAGGTGTTGCAGGAAGCGGTGAAAGCCGGCGGCTCAACCTTGCGTGACCACAAACAGGTTCATGGCGAGCTGGGATATTTCCAGCACCATTTCGCGGTCTATGGCCGTGAAAAGAAACTCTGCCAACGCGCCGACGACGGCATCATCAAGCGCATCGTGCAGAGCGGGCGGTCGAGTTTCTATTGCCCGGTGTGCCAAAGATAACTTTGTTCGTCATGGCCGGGCATGTCCCGGCCATGACGAATAGATAAATAGCTCCGCGCCTCCGCGTGAGGTTACTTCGGCGCCGGCTGCCACAACTCGATCTTGGTGCCATCGGGATCCATGATCCACGCGAACTTACCGGTCTCATCGTCGGTGCGCTTGAGAACCTTGACGCCCTTCGCGTCGAGCTTCGCGATGAACGCATCCATATCGTCCACCGCGAAATTCAACATGAATTCGCGCGTCGATGGCGCCATGTAGTCTGTCTTATCCGAAAAAGCGTTCCACACCGCGACCGACGGGTGACCCGGCGCGTCGTAGCGCAACATCGCGCCGCCCCAGGATTCCATCGGCATACCGAGAACATCGCGATACCAGGCGCTCAACGCCTTGGGGTCTTTGCTCTTCATGAAGACGCCACCGATGCCGGTGATGTGTCCTGCGGTCGCCTGCGGTTTATCTGCGGTCATCGGGTCAGCCTGTGCGATGGTCGAAAACACAGCAAACCCGAACGCCATCAAAAGCGCAAACTGTAACCTGGCTGTCATATCCGCCCCCAAGCTGGATCACCCATACCTTCTAAAGCGCATACCAAAATCCGGCAACTCTGGCCTTGGTTTTGTTTGGTCGCCGTCTCCCTAGGCCCGCGTATCGGGATTGGCCTCACCCGTTTCGAGAAGCGATTTGAGGCTCGACAAGATGCGCGGCCATCCGCCGGAGACGGCCTGAATGAACTGCGCGTTTTCCTTCTCGATTGTGTGCGAGATGGTGAGTTTCGTCAGCTCTCCCTCCGTCACCAACTCATAGACGCAGCGCGAATAGCCTTCTTCCTTCAAATTCGGGCGAAACTCGTTGCGCCATTTGATGACAACCCGGTTGGGCGGATCGATTTCCAAAATCTCGCCGCTGTCGGTCAGCCCGTTTTTCGGCATGACCATCTTCCACTCGGCACCTATCTTCCAGGTGCTCTCCTGATGACCGCCGAACCAGTATTGTTTCTGAAATTCCGGCTTGGTGAGCGCGTCCCACACTTTCTGCCGAGGCGCGCGGATGTACGTGACGTAGATGAAGGAACTGCTTGCCATCACCATCACCCTTCCTTGCCTTTGGCGAGCCAGATGTTTTCGGTCTTGCCGGTTTCCAGCAGCGATTTGAGGTTGGAGAGAACTTTCGGCCAGCCGCCGGAAATGCTCGCCGCCATCGCTTCGTCGTGTTCAAGCTGGTCGTGCGTCACCGTCAGGCAAACGAGACCGGAATTGTAATCGGCAATGTCGAACGTCACCCGCGACGGCTCTTTGGAGTGATCGGGCCGCGTCCATGTGATCACCAACCGGCGCGGCGGCGCGGATTCCAGCACCGTGCCGTCGATCATAATTTTTCCGGAGTCGTCGCCGTTCTGATGCTCCCAGCGCGAACCGACTTTCCAGTCGGAGACGTTGTAGTGAAGCCAATAGCGCCGCGCGAATTCCGGCTTGGTGATCGCGTCCCAAACCTTTTGCGGCGTGGTGTAGATGTACGTGACATAGACAAATGAATTACCCACCATTTTATCAATCCTTGTCGTTGCACATTAAAAAGCAAAGCTCGTCATCACCCGGCTTGTCCGGGTGATCCATTTTTCCACTGCAAAAAATTGGATCGCCCGCATAAAGCGGGCGATGACGAAAAGGAAGTGTGACGACATCACTCGTCTCCCTCCTCCAGCGTCTTCTTCAGATCCGCCAATGCGTTAAGGCGCTCGCGTTCGAACTTGCCGATCCAGCGCTGGGCGATGTCATTGATCGGCACCGGATTGATGAAGTGCCGCTTCTCGCGCCCGTCGCGTTTCGTGGCGACGAGATTGGCCTCTTCCAGAATGCCCAGATGCTTGCTCACCGCCTGACGCGACATTTCCAAGCCCTCACACAATTCACCCAAACTCTGACCGTTTTTGTGATGCAGCCGGTCCAGCAATCGGCGTCTGCTCTCGTCCGCCAGCGCCCGAAAAACCGCATCCATGGTCATGTGCGTAATATGCAACCATTTGGTTGCCTGTCAAGTGTGATAAAAGCCGCCATGGCGAAGATTCTCGTGACTGGCAGCATTGAAATCGACGACAGCCTTCTGTCGGAGAGTTTCATCCGCGCCTCCGGTCCCGGAGGGCAGAACGTCAACAAGGTGGCGAGCGCCGTGCAGCTTCGCTTCGACGCGCGGCGCGCCGCCCTGCCCTTCGACATGCATGCGCGGCTGGAAGTGCTGGCGGGATCGCGGCTGACCAAGGACGGCGAAGTCATCATCACCGCGCAGCAATATCGCGACCAGCAGCGCAATCGCGAGGATGCGCGCGAACGCCTGCTCGATCTGCTGCGCCGCGCCGCTTTCGTGCCCAAGAAACGGCGACCGAGCAAACCGTCCAAGGCGAGCAAGCTGCGCGGGATTCAAAAGAAAAAAACGCACTCCGAATTGAAGAAGACCAGGTCGAAGAAAATCTATGACTAAACAAAACCTGTCATCCCCGGCCGAACGCAGCGAAGCGGAGTGAGGGGAAGGGGACCCAGGTTGAGACACCCATTCGCGGACAGCCGGAACCACCTGGGTCCCCTTCCCTTCGCTTCCGTCCATACGCTGTCGCTATGGACGGTCGCTCAGCCGGGGATGACAACAATTGTTTTGCTTTTAGCAACACGCAGCGTCAGGAATTGCTCAGCAAGTGGAGACCGTCATGAACTACCAAAACATCCTCACGAAGATCGAAGGCCATGTCGGCGTCATTACGCTGAACCGGCCCAAGGCGTTGAACGCGCTGAACAGCGAACTGCTCTCCGAACTGATCGGCGTGCTGGAGGAATGGGATCGCGGCATCGACGTGCGCTGCATCGTCATCACAGGCTCGGATCGCGCCTTCGCCGCGGGCGCGGACATCAAGGAGATGGCGCCGCAATCCTATATGGACATGTACAAATCCAATTTCTTCGCCCATGTGAACGATCGCATCACGGCGATCCGCAAACCGATCATCGCGGCGGTCGCGGGCTATGCGCTCGGCGGCGGTTGCGAACTCGCCATGTTGTGCGATTTCATCATCGCCGCCGACACCGCGAAATTCGGCCAGCCGGAAATCAATCTCGGCGTCATGCCGGGCATTGGCGGCACGCAGCGTCTCACCCGCTTTGTCGGAAAATCCAAGGCGATGGAAATGTGCCTGACCGGCCGCAATATGGATGCGGCCGAAGCCGAACGCGCCGGGCTGGTATCGCGCGTTGTGCCGGCAGCGGACTTATTGGCGGAAGCTATGAAGGCGGCGCAAAGCATCGCGGAGAATTCCGTGCCCATCGCGATGATGACCAAGGAGACGGTGAACGTGGCCTATGAAACCTCGCTCACCGAGGGCGTGCGCTTCGAGCGGCGCGTGTTCCATTCCATGTTCGCAACCGACGACCAGAAAGAAGGCATGGCCGCCTTCTCCGAGAAGCGGAAGCCCGGTTTCACGGACAAATAATCTCCAATTGACCCCTAGCCGGTGTCGGGCTATACGCCCGCCTCCTTTAGACTTCAGGACGACCGATGCCCAATATTGCCTCCTCCAAGAAGCGCGTACGCACAATCGCCAAGCGGACAGCCATCAATCACTCCCGCCTGACCCGTATCCGCACCTTCACCCGCAAGGTCGAGGAAGCCATCGCTGCCGGCGACTACGCCGCCGCCCTGGCCGCCCTGAGAGCCGCGGAACCTGAGATTATGCGCGGCGTTTCCAAGGGCGTGACCCATAAAAACACCGGCAGCCGCAAGGTTTCGCGCCTGTCCAAGCGGGTCTCCAAGCTGAAGGCATAAATCGCCTTCTCCAAGACTTGTATTTTTGCTATTTTGAGAGGGTCCGAAGCCAATTTCGGGCCCTTTTTATTTGTTCCGTGTGCGGAGTTTATGAAAACAACCATATTTCGTCACGTCCCTGCGTACTCGATTTTGTTAACCTATTGATTCGGCTGAAAAACAAAATTCCGTATGCGTTACATACACTTAGAGATGTCGTTAATCCGTCTCTGAATCGTAAAATCTTAACATATTCCCGATTTGTTCTGGTTGATTCGAGTCGCGGCGGGCGCGTATCGTTAATCCACAAGACGGGGCGAGAGCAGAAATGCCTAAGACAAACAGAAGCATAAGAACAATGCTCACAAATAAAACCGGCATTTCGTACACGCGCCCTAAGTCTTAGTTCCATCAAATACTAGAAAAAGACCGCCCGGCGGCTCCGAAAGGTGCCCCGCCGACCAACCGTCTCTTGGAAACAGTGCCCCATGGCCCCGTCCAATCCCTCCCCTGACTATGCCGGCGACATCGATGTCACGCAGGCTTGGGCGATGTTGAAGGCCGATCCGAAGGCGCAGCTTGTGGACGTGCGCACGGCGGCGGAGTGGACCTATGTCGGCCTGCCCGACATCGCCGATCTTGGGCGCGAAGTGCACACCGTCGAATGGCAGAGTTTTCCGTCCGGTGCGATCAATCCGGAATTCGTGAGCCTCATGGCCGGCGAAATGCAGCGCCAGGGTCTGACCAAAGACACGCCGCTTTTGTTTCTCTGCCGCTCGGGTGCGCGCTCGCGCAGCGCCGCGGTCGCGATGGCGCGTGCAGGATTTACACAGGCATACAACGTATCCGGGGGCTTCGAGGGCAACCTGGATTCCGAAGGACATCGCGGCGGTTCGAACGG
Organism: Rhizomicrobium sp.; assembly: GCA_036509475.1. Lineage (GTDB taxonomy): Bacteria > Pseudomonadota > Alphaproteobacteria > Micropepsales > Micropepsaceae > Rhizomicrobium. The sequence goes on from DATCFN010000021.1 coordinate 5,782, forward strand.
CTGGAAGGCCGGCGGCCTGCCTTGGCGTCAGGGTTGAATTTTTAGGGGCAAAAACCGGCGTCTCCCAAGGCGCCGGATAAAAAAAGGACATGGGGGAATGGCAAACGTAATGACGAAGACTTCGCAGCCGGACTGGGATGCGCTCTGGAGCGCCACGCGCGAGCGCCTGCGCAAGGAAATGGGTGATGCCGTATTCGATGCCTGGGTCCGCCCCCTCACCCTGGTGTCCGGCGAACGTCATGACGTGAAGATCGGCGCCCCGACGCCGTTCGCGCGGAATTGGGTTGCAAGCCACTATGCCATCCGTATCGAGCGCGCGCTGAATGCCGAAAGCGGTCTTACCGTTGCGCTGACGATCGTTATCGCCAATTCGCACAGTTCCGGCGCCATGGCCGCGCCCCGCGAGATCGCCTCCGTGACGGTGGTTGCGTCTCAGCCGGAAAAAACGGCGGAAAGCCGCCGGGCACTCTCGACCAAAATCCTGCAGCCGGCGCAGACCTTCGAAACCTTCGTGCCCGGCCCGGCCAATGAGTTTGCCTACCGCGCGGCCAAAGCGCTGGGCACGGGCGAAAGCGACGATATCCCGCTGCTTTACGTGCATGGCGGCTTCGGCTTCGGCAAATCGCATTTGCTGAACGCCATCGCGCTGGAAGCGCGCAAACGCGGCAAGCGCGCGCTGTTTCTCGGCGCCGAAGATTTCATGCGGCAGTTCCTCGGTGCGCTCAACCGCAAAGAGACGCTCGGCTTCAAGGAAGACCTGCGCGCGGCCGACATTCTGCTGATCGACGATCTGCAACACCTTTGCCGCTCGACCTACACGGTGTCGGAATTTCTGCACACCCTGAATGCGTTTTCGGATTTGCGCCGCAAGCTGGTGATTGCCGCCGACAAGGCTCCGTCGGCCATCGACAATTTGAGTGCCGACGTGCGCTCGCGCCTCGCCGGCGGCCTGGTGATCGCACTGGACAAACCGGACCGGGCGACGCGCATGGCCATCCTCAAATCGCGTGCCGTGGAATATGCCCGCCCGCGCGGCGGCCAACCGGTGCCGGACGACGTTCTGGAACGCATTGCTGACATGGAAGAGAACAGCCCGCGCGATCTGATCGGCGTGTTCACGAAACTGGCGACCTATGCCGATCTCACCAAACAGCCGCTGACCCTGGAAGCCGCCCAGCAGATTTTGGGTCAGACGACCGTGTCGGCCCGCAAGACCTCCATCGAGGACATCCAGCGCAAGACCGCGGAGTTCTACAAACTCGAACTGCGCGATTTCCAGTCGCCGCAACGCTCGCGCCGCGTGGCACGGCCGCGTCAGGTGGCGATGTTTCTGGCCCGCGAGCTGACCATGCGGTCGCTGCCGGAGATCGGCAAACGCTTCGGCGGACGCGACCACACGACAGTTCTGCACGCCTGCCGCCGCATCGCGGCGCTGTGCAACGACGATCCGATGTTCAAGCAGGAAGTCGATTTCCTGCGCCAGGTGCTGTCGCGGACGATGAATTAGGCCGGTGTTCCTCCCCTTGAAAATAGGGGAGGAATCCGTCCGTTTTGGCGTTCAAAGGCTGTTCCCTTTTCGCCCCGCCTGATATAGTCCCGACCTTGAGTCTGGGTGCTGATTTCGGCCGAAAATCACCCAAGAAGATCAACGGGTTACCGGGCGCTGCCAAGGCTCCGGAAATCTCCCTCAACGCGGCAGGACCAAAGCGCAAAACCGATGAAAATCACTGTCGAACGCGGCGCCTTTTTGAAGGCCCTTTCCCACGTCCAAAGTGTTGTCGAACGCCGCAACACCATCCCGATCCTCTCGAACGTCATGATCGAAGCGGCGAAGGGCAAGCTGAAACTCACGGCCACCGATCTCGACATCGAGATCGTGGAGTCGCTGCCGGCGGACGTGATCCGCAACGGCGCGGCGACGGCCCCCGCGCACATGCTCTACGACATCGTGCGCAAGCTGCCGGATGGCGCGCAGGTGCAAGCCGAATTGCTGACCAGCGAAGGCGGACGCCTGCAAGTCTCCGCCGGTTCGGTGCGCTTTGAACTGGCCTGTCTGCCCAAGGAAGACTTCCCGCAGATGGCGGCGGGCGCCCTGCCCCACAAATTCCGCGTCGAAGCCGCCGATCTGAAACACATGATCGACAAGACGCGCTTTGCGATCTCGACCGAGGAAACGCGCTTCTACCTCAACGGCATTTATCTGCACGCCGCGAAAGAGGGAAAGAAACACGCATTGCGCGCCGTGGCCACGGATGGTCATCGCCTCGCCCGCTTCGAACTCGACCTGCCGGAAGGTGCATCCGACATGCCGGGCGTGATCGTGCCGCGCAAGACGATTGCCGAGCTGCGCCGTCTTCTTGACGACAGCGAAGGCGCGATTGACGTGTCGCTCTCCGATACCAAAATCCAGTTCACCAATGATGGTGTGGAACTGACCTCCAAGCTGATCGACGGCACGTTTCCCGATTATCAGCGCGTCATTCCCGCCGGCAACGACAAGTCGCTTGGCCTCGATGCCAAGGAATTTGCGCAGGCCGTGGACCGCGTTTCCACCATCTCGGCGGACAAAACGCGCGCCGTGAAGCTCGGCATCTCGAAGGACAAGCTGACGCTCACCGTCATCAACCCGGATTCCGGCACGGCGACGGAAGAACTCGGCGCGACCTACAGCGCGACGGGCATCGAGATCGGCTTTAACGCACGTTACCTGCTCGACATCACCAGCCAGTTCGAAGGCAAGGAAGTGCGTTTCCTTCTGGCCGATGCCGGCTCGCCCACCATCATTGAAGACGCGGAGGACCCACGCACCCTCTACGTCCTCATGCCCATGCGGGTCTGAGATTGAACGGCGCTCCTGATGCGCGCCCGTCCGGCGCTCCCGCTTCCATTGAAGCGCGCCTCGCCGTATCGCGGCTGCTGCTGACCAATTTCCGCTCTTATGCCATCGGCGAGATTGTCGTGAGCGGACGGCCGGTCGTGCTGGCGGGTCCGAACGGTGCGGGAAAGACCAACATTCTCGACGCGATTTCGCTGCTGTCGCCGGGCCGCGGATTGCGCGGCGCAAAGCTCAGCGATCACACGCGCAAAGGTCCATCGGTGCAGAGCGACGCGCTGTGGGCCGTGGCCGCGGCGGTGACGCACAGTTCGGAAAGTTACGATATCGGCACAGGCCTGACCGTCGGCCCCAA
>DATCFN010000022.1:0-2191 GCA_036509475.1 Rhizomicrobium sp.
TGAGCCTGCGAGGTGCTTCGCCGATCACAATGTAGAATTCCGTGGTCGCGGTGTTGTCGGCATTGTCGCGCGCGAAGGCAAACGTGCCGGGGCAATGCAGAATCCATTCACGCTTGTTCGCCATGTCGCGGCCGACCGGAAAACCGTTCACGTGCCCCACTTCCGGCGCATAGGCATCCATATTGCCCAGCGGCGTAAAGGTGGTGTCGGTGCCGATGGGGCGATCGAATTCCGCCTTCAACTTCGGCCAATCCTTGGCGATCTTCGGATCGACGGGCGCGTCTTTGGTAGCGGAGGTCTGCTCGCCAACGCCGCCTTGCGCGACGAAACCGTCGATCACGCGATAAAAAGTCTGCCCATCGTAAAAGTGCGCCCGCACCAGCTTGCGCACGCGCTCTGTATGCAAGGGCGCAAATTCCGGCGATAATTCCACCGCCACCTGACCGTAACGCGTATCGATCAACACCAGATTTTCCGGCGAGACATCGCGCCAGGCCTGCGGCGGGGGACCGGCAGGTGCGGCAGGCGGCGGCGCATCGGCGGCGTTCGCAGCGCCCGCCAGCAACGCGACAAGAAGCGCGGTCAATCGGAATGGCTTCATGGTTGTTCTCCCCGTGTGATTTGACAATAAATCATTCATGACCGATGCGACAGGGCAAGAGACAGAAAAGGGCGCGGGCGGATCGTCCGCCGCTCTCTATACGCTCCTGTCCGTGATGTTCATCAACCTGTTGGGGTTCGGCATCGTTGTGCCGCTGCTCCCATTCTATGCCAAGTCCTTCAACGCACCTCCCTGGCAAATCGCGCTCATTTTCTCGGCCTATGCGATTGGCGCGTTCTTCGGCGAACCGTTCTGGGGCCGGTTGTCCGACCGCATCGGCCGCAAGCCGCTGCTCATCAGCACCGTGGCGGGCAACTGTGTTTGCTATCTGGCGCTGGCCTTCGCGCCGAATGTCGCCATCGCGTTTGCGGTCCGCTTGTTGGGCGGCATGGCCAGCGGCAACGGATCGGTGATTCAGGGCTACATCGCCGACGTCACACCGCGCCAGGAACGCACCGGCCGGATGTCGCTGCTGGGCGCAGCTTATAATGTCGGCTTCATCGTCGGGCCTGCGCTCGGCGGCTTGCTCGCCAACCCCGCTGCCGGTCATACCGGTTTTCGCATTCCGCTGTTCATTTGTTCGGGATTGTCTGCGATCTGTGTTGCCGGCCTCGCGCTTTTCGTGACGGAGAGCCGCGTGCGACGCGAGCGCTTCAGCCATGAGCCGAGCCGCTGGGCGGTTATCGGAAACGCCTTCACCAATCCGGCAATCACGCGGTTGATGCTGGTGACCTTTCTGGCCGGATGCGCATTCAACGGCATCGAGTCCATTTTCGGATTGTGGACGCAGGCGCGTTTTCAGTGGGGCCCGCGTCAGGTGGGAAGCGCGTTCGCTGTCGTGGGGATTGTCGCGGCCATCAATCAGATATTCCTGACCGGCCGACTATCCAAGAAGTACGGCGAAGCACAGATGCTTGCTGCGGGCATGGCCGTGACCATGCTGTTCACGGTGTTGCAGACGTTTTCGTGGAATGTCGTCACGGTCATCATCTGCCTCGCATTCGCGGCCTTTGGGCAGTCCGTCGCATGGCCCAACGTATCCGCGCTCATCTCGCAGAATGTCGACTGGGATCATCAAGGCCAATATCTGGGCCTCAACAATGCGGTCGGCGCATCGGCCCGTCTTGTGGGACCATCTTGTATTGCATTTGCGTTTTCCGGCATTGCCGTCGACGCACCGTTCTATCTGGCCGCGCTGCTGGTAATGCCGGCGATATTCCTCGCATGGCGCGCTCGTCGAATTTCCAACTAGTCTTGCGCCGGTCGCCGCACCACCACATCTTCTGAGCGCGGGAGGCAGACAATGTCGAACAACACGTTTGGAATTGAATCGGCGAGAGCGGACCGAAGCGCTTGGCAGATTTGGCCGCTGCGGCTTTTCTTTTCCTTTATCGTTCTGGTGGCCGTCGATGTCGGTTGCATGATCGTGCCGGCATGGCTGACCCATACACTTGGCAAGCGCCCCGATCCCATTGTCCTTGTCAGTGCCTGTGCGCTCGCCGTCGTCCTTATGATCTTCGCCTATCGCATGCTGGTGCGCTGGACCGAGAAACGCCGCGCCGACGAACTCGGCTTGCAGCGTTTCGCTCC
>DATCFN010000023.1:0-13823 GCA_036509475.1 Rhizomicrobium sp.
GGGGCGGGGGCGGCGGCGGCGGCGGGGCTTCCTGCAGGTACCAACGCACGCCGACCATCGCGACCCGTTCGTGCAGATCACGCGCGCGCGCGGTGAAATTGACGAAGCTGGTTGCATAGTCCTTGTTCACAACGAGATCGCGATAACGATAGTCGAGGGTAATATCGACATTGTCCGTCAGCGAGTAAGCGAAGCCGGCGATGCCCTGGTACATGAAGCCACGCTTCTTGCCATCCAGATAGGTGAGCGCGCCGCTGTTCACGTTGACGTCAGCGCGACCGACGCCAACACCACCACCAAGGGTGAAGGTCCAGCGGCTGCTGAGCGGGACGTCCCACATCACATTGAGCATGTCGGACAGGATCGTGTTGCGACCGCCGAAGCCCGTCTGATCGACGGCGTGGCGATCATAGCCAATTTCGTCTTCAAGACGCAGATTGTTGGTGAATTTGTAGCCGAAAGTGCCCGCGATCAGAGCAGAATCCTGCGTGCCGGTCTTGATATTGATATGACCGGGATTGAAGCCCTGCGTGAACTGCCCCATGTGGTCCCAGCCGGCGCCCAGACCCAGATACCAGCCTGTTGCATCACTCGCGACTGCCGGACCGCTAAGGGCCAACGCCGCGACGCCCGCCAGGGCGATCATCCGAATTTTCATTTTTACCCTCGTTTCAAAAACCGACGGGCGGGGACCCCCCCACCGTGCGTCCGGCATGGAAAACTTCTATTGGCCGCATACTGTCCGATGTGGCGAGGCAATGTCCATCGCCAGTCGTGGGTCTGAACCGGAATGAGGCGGGATTCCCCGGCGGCTGTGACCGGGGTGCAACATTCAAAGTGACAGCCTTTCGGCTGCATTGCGGCTACCCTGCCATATAAAAGCATAGCGGGCGGTCAATAGCTGCAACCGCATGATTTGTTCCAAATAATTCGTACCGCCGGACTCTATCTTTTCAAGTATTTCGACTCGCGGCGACACATGGAAAAGCTGGAGCCACAACGTTAACAGGCAGCGGCCCAGACTCCCCATTCCCGTCATGTCACCGAAATCGACGATATGCACCAGGCCGGTTGGGCTCAATGCCGCAGAAGCCGCTTTAAGCGACTGTTTCCAATTGGGAATCATGGAAAGGCTGTAGGAAAAGACAGCCCGGTCGAAGGGCTCTTTCCGGCCGAATATCGCCGGGGTCATGTCTTCGGCAAAGCCGCGCGCAAGGCTAATCCTGTTCGTTAATCCGGCATGCGCCACCGCTCGCCGCGCGCTTCGCAGCATTTCTTCGGAGGCGTCCAAGCCATAAAGTACGGCTTTCGGATAACGCCGGGCCATCACTATGAGATTGCGCGCCGTCCCGCAGCCGATCTCCACCACGCTCTCTTCCGGTTTGAGCGCCAGACCATGGATCAGCCGGTCACGCCCGAAGAGATAGTATTTCCGTGTGAAATCATAGACATAGCGCTGACGGCGATAGACGTCGTCCATCAGCGCTCCATGATCGGCGGTCACGATCGCCATCAGGATAGCGGCCGGCGCGCATAGATATGAAAGCCGCCATAGATCGATGAGCGATCGGTCGCATGCAGCCTGCGGCTTTCCTCTTCGCGGTACACCCATGGCGCCAGCAGCGCCTGCGGGAGTTTGCGCGGCAAAGGCGAGTCGGCACCGGCGGTGCGGAAGATCACGCGCGCATCGCGATTGTCCGCGCTGCGGTCGATCTGTTCCCACAACTGACTCAGCACATCGGGCGTCATCCAGTCCTGTGCATCGAGCAGTACGAAACGGTGCAGCGAATGGGGAGCCTGCTCTTTCAGGAAATCGATGAGCGAAGCGTGATGCACGTCCACCCGGTCTGTCCGTGTACGGATGGCTTCGTAGACGTCGCGGCGCAGGTAAGGCGGCACCGCTTCGCGGCTTTCCCGGTCATAGCCCCGCGTGAAGGCCTGCCAGGCGAAATAGTTTTCCTGCATCGGAAAATCGCAGGCCAGCTTTTCGATGCGCTGTCGTAAAACGCTTATGGTATCGCCATCAGACGATCCGACGAGTTCGTCATACTGGGCCGGCGGAATGCCCAGCGCGTAGAGCGAAATCGGTGATTTCGAAAGCAGCTTTATGACCTTGTTGTCGAGCATCGGCGCGATGATCCGGTCAAATGCCGCGCGCTGTTCCGCCGGTGTTTTGGCCTCGACGATCTCTTCGAGACGCTTGCCGCTAAGCTTGGCAATGACGTGCAGGATGCCGATGAAGCGGCCAAGCAGGCCGTAGCGATAAAGATTGCGCGCGAACATGTTGATGCGCCGCCCGTGCAGCGGAATGTGTTTCTGCCAGTGGCGCAGCGTGTCCTCGTCCAGCGTCTCGGCGATGACATCGTCGAAGGCGGCGCGATTGGATTTTTTGTCGGCTTCGCCAAAAAAGCGGAAGAAGTCGTCGTAGTTGGCCAACTCCTTCAGGGCCGCCAGCTTGAGCCGCGTCAACGCCACATGGTTGGGATTGAGGTCAATGGCGATGATACGGGCCGGGTTGGCCGCAAGGTAATTAAGAACATTGCAGCCGCCCGATGCGATGGTGAGGAGGCGGTGATGGCTTTGCAGGCCCAAAGCCTCGAGGTCCGCCCGGGGGTCTTCCCATATCTGATTATAAACGAAGCCCTTGAACATAAGGGTAAAAATCCGTTCCAGCGCCCCGCGCCGGGTGTTCGCGGGCTTGGTGTGGGCGGCACGTTCAAGCAGCAGATTTGCCATGAGGGTAGGAACTCCTGATGCCGGCGCGGACCCCGCGATCGGCTCGAATCCGGTGTTGAGCTTTTATTGAGTGTCCTTTGCGCTTTTATGACTCCGGCGACGCTTGCGCGGGCGCGCGCGCCTCGACTATTGGGAGTCATGGCCATCACACCGGAAGATCAGGCAGCCGTCGACCAACTGGTCGAACTGCTGGACCTCGAAAAAATCGAGGAAAACATTTTTCGTGGCGTTTCGCCCAAGGATCGTTCGCAGCGCGTTTTTGGCGGGCAGGTTCTGGGCCAGGCGCTGGTTGCCGCCGGCCGGACGGTCGAGGACCGCGTCGCCCATTCGCTGCACGCCTACTTCCTCGTGGCCGGCGATCCCAAAGTGCCGATCCTCTACGAAGTGGATCGCAGCCGCGACGGTTCCAGTTTCAGTTCACGCCGCGTCGTCGCCATCCAGCATGGCCGCCAGATTTTCCACATGTCGGTGTCGCTGCAGAAGCCCGAGGTTGGGCTTGAGCACCAGCTTCCCATGCCCAAGGTGCCGCCGCCCGAAGATCTGCCGAGCGAAGACGATTTCCGCGCCAGGATCGTCGACAAAATTCCAGAACAGTATCGCGACAATTTCCTGCGCAAGCGTCCCATCGAGCTTCGCCCTGTGGACCGCACCGATATTTTCGCGCCGCAGAAAAAGTCACCGCATCAGGCGGTGTGGGTACGCGCGACGGCGCCGTTGCCGCCGCAGATCGCGCTGCATCAATGCGTGCTCGCCTACGCATCGGACATGACGCTGCTCGATACGAGTCTGATGCCGCACGGCATTGGCTGGTTCGACAAGCGAATCCAGATGGCCACCATCGATCATGCGATGTGGTTTCACCGCCCGTTCCGCGCCGACGAGTGGCTACTTTATGTGCAGGACAGTCCCAGCGCATCGGGCGCGCGGGGTTTCAATCGCGGTCTGATCTTTTCCCGCGATGGCGCGCTGGTCGCGTCGGTCACGCAGGAAGGCCTGATGCGCATGCATCCGGAAGACGCCTAGCCGGTATAGGCAACCGAGGCGCTTTTGCGCGGCCGGGCGTAAAAGTGATCCGACATGGAGATCGACCCGACGAGGAAATGTCCAATCGGGGAGGTGTAATTATAGGTGATCTGCGCCATGATCACGCTGCATGCATTCTTCGCACAGGGTGTGCAGCTGCTCGCCACGGCGGTGTTGCAGGTGGACATGATCGGTGTGGAAAACGCGACCGCGCTGCCCGCGGTGAGCGCCGCTCCGCTGTTGGCCTGGCTCCACGCCACCGTGCCTCCGCCATTGCCATCGCTCATCACGCTGGAAATGACAATGACAGTCGTACTTTGTGGGAAGGGATAGACGATCGCCGTCACCGCATTGAAGATGTTTGTCATATCGCTCGAGGACACTGACGCGGTCTGCGCCACAAGGTCGGCGGCGCTCGATGCCAGCATCGTGACCTTCTGCCGACATTCCAGTGCGTTGCTTACCTCGACCGTTCCCAGCAGCATCGTCACCAGCAGTGGCGCAATGAAGGCGAACTCAATAGCCGCGAGGCCGTCCCTGGCTTTCAGGAATTTGCGCAAGCGGATCAGCATGTGGAGCTGCTCGTATAGGGTTCGGTGCGAAAGGCGGCCGAAGACGTCAGCAGCGCCTTACCGCTCGTGCCGGACTGCAAAAACGGCGTCATGAGCGGTGTCATGATGCTCCAGGAATAAAATGTGCGCAGTAAAACGATGCTACAATCCGCCACCGCTTGAATCTGCAACTTGGTGAAATCAAGTGTTCCGTTGCTTTGGGTAACGGTCGGATAGCTGGCCGACGTGAACGAAGTGTAGGCGCGCAGATCTACTTGCAGGGCGGTGCCGCAGTCGCTGATCAATCCATAGACCTCGCTGCAGACATTGGTGCGTATCTGTGCGGCGGTGAGCGTGCCGGAAAGCTGACCTGTTCGGATCAGGCGCGCGGTGTCAGCCGTCGCGTTCTGAAGCATCGTGGTGGCAAAAAAAATCACGCCAGTTTCGATGATGGCGAACAGGAAGAAGAACAGGACCGGCGCGATCATGGCGAATTCCAGTGCCGCCGAACCGTTCGTCGCCCGCGCGCGCATCCGCGACCGCGCACGGTACAGCGAACTCGCAAGTGCAGGCAACAGATTCATACCCAGCCCCGGAAAGCCATCTCGCCGTCTACCTTATTAGGCGCCGATAAGCCTTAAGCGAAGGCAAACGCCGGCTCATGTTCAAGGATGTCTTAACGGCGCGTCGCGGCTAGCGCTTGCAAAGCATCCCAATTGGCATGCACGGCTCAATCGGGTTCGGGGCACGGTAAGGAATATCTAACCACGGTGCAACAATGAGAAGGCTTTTTAACGCTGCGTGTTGAATAGTGACGGCGTGGACATGGGTTCCGGGGCAGAGCATGTCGCTGGGAAAATACTGGCAGACGTTCAAGGCGCGCGCGACATCGTTCGCACGCAACCGTCGCGGCAATACGGCAATGATCTTCGCGCTGACGCTCGTGCCGGTCACGCTTGCCGCAGGCGCTGGCGTCGATCTTACGCGTGCGCTCGTCGTGCGTTCACGACTTGCGGAGGCGCTCGACGCCGCCGGCCTCGCCGTTGGCGCAACACAAGGATTGACGACCGCTCAAATCCAGCAATTGGCACAAAACTATTTTTCGGCGAACTATACGGCCGATGCCTCATACGGAACGCCCGCCTCGATAACCGTTACGCCAGGCACCGATCAGGTTCAGCTCTCGACCAGTGTGAGCATGCCGACGGTCCTGATTCGCGTGGCGGACATTCTGCCCGGCAATTCCGGCAAGTTTGACAATATTAGCGTCGGCTATACGTCAACGGTCGTTTGGGGTCAGACCAAGCTCTGGGTTTCTCTGGTTCTCGACAACACAGGATCGATGACGCAGACCGACTCGACTGGAACCAGCAAATTGAGCGCGTTGCAGACGGCGACAACGCAATTGTTGAGCACGCTTAAGAGCGCGTCTGCAACCGCGGGCGACGTCATGGTTTCAATTGTGCCTTTTTCCAAGGACGTCAATGTCGGAATGGCCAACGAAAGCGCCGGTTGGATCGACTGGACCGACTGGGAATCCGCGCCGTCGAACGGCACGCCGTCGTCCAGTGTGGGACCGGGGTCGAGTTGCCCCTACAGTAACTTCAGCAATGGATATACGTGCCAGGCCAATCCCACCAATGGCAGTAGCAGTGTGTCCAAAATTCCCTCAAGCGGTACATATTCGGGGTACGTCTGCCCGAGTGTAGACAGTGGCAATGTCAATTCGGGTCGATTGGGGCGCTATTACAACGGTTGCTATAACAGCGTGGCGAGCACCAAAACTGTTTCAACCGGAAGGAATGCGTCCTGTACCGGCTATAGCAATTGCACATGCAGCGGAAGTGGAAGTAACAAGGTCTGCACGCAGAATAATGGCTATACACATACCTGGATTGCGAACAGCCACGATAGCTGGGGTGGCTGTGTCATGGATCGCGCGCAAAGTTACGACATCGCGCCGACGGCCCCGACCGGCACGGCTACGGACTTTCCCGCGGAAAATTCGCAGTCTTGCGTACCGACGACGATGCTGGGCCAGCTCAGCGATGATTGGACGGCGCTCAACAATGAAGTCAGTTCGATGACTGCCGGCGGATCGACCAACCAGCCGATTGGTCTAGCCTGGGGTTGGCAGGCACAGACCAACAATTCGCCACTGAGTTCTGGAACGCTGCCCGCAAATACGTCGCAATACATCATCCTCGTAAGCGATGGCCTGAACACGCAAGATCGCTGGTATGGCGACGGTTCCGATGAGAGCACGCAAGTTGACGCGCGTATGAACAGCCTGTGCACGTCCGCGAAGGCGACCGGAATTGTTATCTACACGATCTATGTCGATCTCAATGGGACACAGGGTAATTCGACGGTTCTGCAGAACTGTGCCACCGACTCGACAAAATATTTCGATTTGACAACGTCCGGATCGATTATTTCCACACTTAACAACATCGCCCAGCAGATCACGCAGCTGCGCGTGTCGCACTAATTCCAGAGAATTGTCAGAGAGCCGGTTGCGCGGCGGTCGACGGGAGTGCCGCGTTGCCGGCACGAACCGAAGCGCGGCGCACTATCCAGTCCGACAATGCGATTGCTGCCGCGGCGACGACCGCGCCGCCGGCCAGATCGATGAGATGATGTCCGCCGTGAATGGGCGTTGCGATCAGGACGGCGATGTTTAGCGCCACGGCGATCCAGCGAACGACGCGAAGGTTTCGGGCATACCAGATCAAAACCAGCGCTTGCACAGTGTGATAAGACGGAAACCCGACGATGCCACGCAAATCCGCGGGCGAAATAAAGCCGGGGCCATTTTTCAAGAGCAGGATGAGGTCGCGACCATAATCACCATCCAGAGCGAGGCCGAGATTCTTCTCGGCCCAATGAGGTAAGTTGAATACGGAAAATGCGCCAAAGGAGGGGTGGATCGCCCACACCGAAACGGCGATGAGCCCGCCAAGTGCGATCGCAAGGCAAAAGCCATATATGTCGGCCCCGCGCTGTTTCCATCCCAGGATCAAAAGGAGTGCCACCGTCTGCGGCATGACTGAGAGGTAGGCGAGGCCCAGAAAGAACGTCAGCAGTTTGTGATTGGCGGCGAACATCATCAGGTCCGGCCAGTGAAATCCGAACGCACTATCGATGGCAGCGAGCTGGTTGTCGATTCGCGTACCCGCCACGGTCAAAAGCAAATAGCTCAGCAGGGAGCAACTTGCCGAGAACAGCAGAAGAAAAGCGGCGCCAGCGAGCACGGCGCTCAGGCTTGCATCAGCGCGGACGTGTTCATAGAAGATCGCGCCGCCGGCCAGCGGCAGCACAAGACCGAGAAGCAACACATAGTTGCGTGCATCTACGGCAACGTGCCCATGGATCACCCAGACGAAATCGAGAGAGATCAGCGACAGGGCGATCAGCAACAGAATTCTGTTTAGAATTGTGTGCACTGTTCTATCCAGCCCGATGCGCTCCGCGCGGTTCGTATCTCAGTAAAGCCATGGGATTATGAATGCGGTTTTGGCGCGATACGCTTTGTATTCGGGAAAGGATTCGCTCAGGACTTCTTCTTCGCAGCGCATGCGATAGATCTGGCAGATCGTCTGCACGACGAGAATGGTCGCAACCCAGAGCGAACCGCTTTGCAAAGCGATGCCGACAATGGCGGTCTGTTCGCCGAAGTAGAGCGGATGCCGGATGATCGAATAGGGGCCCGTTGTCATCAGCTTGCGGCTTTCGGGCATGATGCTGATCGAGCGACCCAGCCACAACAGGGAGAAGATGGCGAAGGACGTTCCACCGATCGTCAGCGCCGTCGATCCGATGAGCCAGGGCGAAAGCGTCGGGCTCACGGGGAATACTTGCGCGGCGATGCCGCCATACGCGCCAAACAACACGATCACGCGAACTAGCAAGCCTTCGTGCTTCTTGATTGGCGTCCGCCGCACGATCACGAGCGTTCCGAGAATGCCGGCGAAAGCAAACCGCAATAGTCTCGATACGAAATCGAGCGCGCCGAGCATTTCCAGACGCATCGGATGAAGCGCCATGACATCGCGCCGCAGATCGCCCCATTGGCTGAAGAGACAGAGGATACACCAGATGATTAGCGGGGACGCAGCCAGAAGATCGTACAGCTTCGGGCGGCGGCCCAGCATCTCGATGAAGCCCAGTTTGCTGGTCGTGACAGGTGCTGTCGTCATGCGTCTGGATAACAGGAACAGCGTTAAAAAAGCCGAAACGGCTTTCCATCTGCCGCGCAGGCAACATCTTTGCGCCAGGGACTGTTTCGTATTCGGACGTTGTGAATGCGCGGGCGTTAATCTTTGGCTATTCGCCGTTCTCTAGACTACGCGTATCGGGAAGGCGACCGCAGTGGGCAAACTTCAGATTTTCGGCCTTGCGCTTCTGGCGCAGCTCCTGGTCATGCTGGCCGTGACTGGGCTTGAATATTTTTACCCGGCAAAAACTCGTAAGCCCGCCGGCCGCATCCGCAATATCGGCGTCGGCGCGGTTCTTCTGGCACTGAGATGGCGGCCGTTGCGTGGCTTGGCCCTTTGACAACTCTTGCGGTCAACGCAGTCGGCGGAGGCATTTTGGTTCTGCCATCCACGGGGATCGGACTGGTGTTCGGTATAGCGGTGTACGTATTCGCCATGGATCTCGGCGAGTACCTTTTCCATCGCGCGCAACACGCCATTCCATTCCTGTGGGCGATGCACTCCCTGCACCACAGTGACACGGACTTCAATACGACAACGACTGTACGCCATTTCTGGTTGGATTCGTGGATCAAGAGCATCACGATATGGCTTGCGGTCGGCGTGTTGCTGAAGGCATCGCCGCTGATCGTGGGCGCCTACGGCGTGTTCAGCTATTACAATTTTCTGACGCACGCCAATCTGCGGCTTAATTTTCGCGGGGCGTCATGGATATTCAATTCGCCTGCTTATCACAGGCTGCATCATTCCTCTTCGCGCGAGCATTTCGATGTGAATTACGCGGCGCTGCTGCCTGTGTTCGATGTCTTGTCAGGCGCTTACCGGCGTCCGCGCCTGGATGAACATACCGATACAGGCCTTGATACGGGCGATAAGCCTCAATCGCTGCTGCAGGCGATTGTCTGGCCCCTGCGCGGCGTCTTCTCATCCGTGCGCGCCATGCCGCGCGGCACCGGCCGTGTCGCGGACTGACCCACCGGGTTACAAATTATTGGTTCGAACCGACCGTGACGGCGGCGGCCTTCGTCGCCGCGTCTTCATGCGTTGTGGCCGCGCCCTCTGTATTGATGACATAGGCGTTCGGATCGCCAGGGCGCGGTCCGGTTTCGCAATGCGCACGCGTGCAGGAGTAGTTGTAGGTTTCGGCGCCGCGATTGAGTGTCACAGATCCAACGGTGCGATTGGCGACCGTGATCTGGCTGTTCACCACTGTCTGATGATCCGCATCCAGGCCGATCAAATTGGTGGCGCCAAAAGTTTTCCCCAACACATAGGCATGGCGGGAATCGATGATCGTGGCGTCCGCGATTGAGGGGTTTCCGATGAATACGGTGGAGACGGGTTTTTGAAAGGTCACGACGCGGGCTTCGTCCATTGGGACAACAATGCCATCGGACGCCGAAGCGTGATGCACAGGGCGATGAACCACGTGTCCCATTGCCGGAGTTGTCAAAGCTGCGGTTGCAGTAAGAATTACGAAACGAAGCGCGCGCATGGTTGAAATCCTTCCGGCAGCTTTCTTGCGTGGTCGCAAGAGACGATCAGCAGGTTAGGACGGTGACGTAAAAGAAGATTTAAGTTTGCCAACGCCACACGTGCACCGTCTTCGCGATGGCCGAAAGAATGAAAAGTTCCGATATTCGCCACCGTGGTAAACAAATCGCTGACATTACCCATTCCAATCGCGGTAGCGGCCGGTTTTGTGTCACCGCGACACAATTCGGAGAAAACATCGGATTGCGCTTTTACAGGCCGTTAATCGCCATCGACGTATCTTGCGCGGGTATCCATGCAATGAGCCGTCTCGGAAATTGGCACAAGCATGGATCCCTAGGGTGTCAACAATGGAGGTTCCAATGAATCTTGTTTCTCGTTTTGTGCGTGACGAATCCGGTGCGACGGCCATCGAATACGGCCTGATCGCTGCGGGTATTGCTGTTGTGATTATCGCTGCCGTGCAGCTCATCGGCACGAACTTGAGCGCGACGTTTCAGAAAGTCGCGACAGCCGTCAGCTCGACCGCGAGCTAAGACGCTTTTCGGCGTCGCTCTGTTTTCCTTGTCTGGTTCGGGCTGGGGTATGGAGAAGCGGAACAGAAGCGGCGGCCGTCTTAACAGAGACGGCCGTTCGCGTTTTCTCGGCATAGGTTGATGATAACGACTTCGCTTATCATGGTGGTCTTGCCCGCGCTGCTCGTTGCGGCCGCGGCGTGGGATCTCGCCAGCTTCACGATTCCGAACGTTATTCAGCTGGCGTTGCTCGCGGGCTTCGCGGTGTTCGTTTTTGCCGTTCACATGGCGCCGGCAGTTTTCGGGATGCATCTGCTCGCGGGCTTTCTGGGCCTGGTGATCGGCTTCACGCTGTTTGCGCTGGGATATATCGGCGGCGGAGACGCCAAGCTGTTCGCCTGCGTCGCGTTGTGGTTCGGCCTTCACGATCTGGTCCCATACGCGCTGATCGCGTCGGTGTTCGGGGGCGTGCTGACGCTCGGTCTTCTGGCGATGCGCAGCGTGCCGCTTCCCGGCTTTGTTCTCAGCCAAAACTGGCTATTGCGCCTGCACGACGAACGCGAAGGCATTCCTTACGGCGTTGCGCTTGCGGCGGGTGCGTTCTTCATTCTTCCGCAGGCGGAGGTTTTCCGCGCTGCGTTCGCTGTGTAGAGCATTCGCGCAGCACTCCATTAATCAATTTCTAAAGACTTCTGTGCTCGGATCAGCACAAAGGAGCCGCTTGCCATGAACAGGTCGCGTGTCATCATTCTCGTAGGCGCCGCGTTTGCGGCCGGCATCGTGGCGCTTTTGGTCCGCGGACTTCTGGGTGGCGGCACGCCGCAGGTTGTCGCATCCATCGCGCCGAAGCCCGCTGCCGTCGAAGACGTGCTTGTCGCGTCGCAAAACATCCAGCCGGGCATCGCACTCACGCCGCAAAGCGTGCATTGGCAGAGCTGGCCGAAATCGGCTGTCGATTCCAGTTTCATCACGGCCAACGGAAACGCCGACACTGCTTCGATCATCAAAGGCACCGTCGCGCGCGCGCCGATGATCGCGGGCGAACCGCTCACCAACACCAAGATCATCCACGCTGACGCCGCAGGCTTCATGGCGGCGCAGCTGACACCGGGCATGCGCGCGGTTTCACTTTCGATTTCCACCGACACGGGCGCGGGCGGGTTCATCCTGCCGAATGATCGCGTCGATGTGCTGTTGACACATGTGGTGTCCGACACACCGCACCGTTCCGCGTCCAAGACGATCCTGAGCGATGTGCGCGTGCTGGCGATGGACCAGACGTTCACGCAGGACAAGGACCAGAAAACCGTGCTCGCAAAAACCGCGACGCTGGAATTGTCGCCGGATCAGGCCGTGCTCGTTTCGGGCGCCGCATCGTCGGGCACGATCTCGCTGACATTGCGCCCTCTGGGGGACAACGCGACGGCGGACGTCATGGCGACCGGCAAACCGCATCATGCAGACGACGGTCAGGTCACCGTCGTTCGTTACGGCGTGTCGCACGGCGACAGCAGGGGAGATTAGTCAATGGCCGGCAAGGGGCTTCTGGCGATTTGCGTTGTGGCAGCTGCCGCGATCGCGACGCCGTCCGTGGCGGGCGGCGCCACGCAAGGCAACGCTGCGCGCGTGATCAACGTGGCGATGCATGGCGCGCCGCAGTCGCAGCACATCACGCTGTCGCTGGACAAGGCGGCGCTGGTGCAGCTCGATACCGATGCGCGCGATGTGCTGGTTTCTAATCCGGCTGTTGTGGACGCCGTGGTGCGCACACCGCGCCGCATCTTCCTTCTGGCGCAGAAGACCGGCCAGACCAACGCATTCTTTTTTGACGCTGCCGGCCATCAGATTCTGTCGATCGACATCCGCGTCGAACGCGACGTCACCGATCTGGCGACGATGATCCATACCGACATGCCGACGTCGAACATTCACGTCGCCGCGCTGAACGACAATGTTGTGCTGACCGGCATGGTGGAGAATGCGGGTGATTCCAGCCGCGCGCAGGATCTGGCGGCGCGCTTCGCCGGCGATCCGGCCAAGGTCGCCAATCTTCTGAAAATCGATTCCAGCCAGCAGGTGATGTTGAAAGTGCGCGTCGCCGAAGTGCAGCGCTCCATCGCCAAGCAGCTCGGCGTGAACCTGGTCGGCGCCGCCTCGGCTGCGGGTGTTCCCATCATCGCGGCGACGTCCAATCCTTACGGCCTCGTCGGCGCCGCGTTGTCTGCCGCATCCGGTGCGCAGGTCGGCAGCGTCGGAAGCGATCCGCTGCATCCTTCGCCCAACAATCTTCAGGGCGTGCTGAATGCGCTGGAGCAGACCGGTCTGGTGCATACGCTTGCCGAACCGAACCTGACCGCCGTGTCCGGCGAGACGGCGAAGTTCCTGGCCGGCGGCGAATTTCCGGTTCCGGTGTCGCGCGATCAGTACGGCAACGTCACCGTGGCGTTCAAGCAATTCGGCGTCGGGCTTTCCTTCACGCCTGTCGTGATGAGCCCGAACCGCATCTCGCTGCAGATTTCAACCGAAGTCAGCGAATTGACCAACACCGGTTCTTTCACTTCCGCCGGCGGCTCGTCGTCTTCCACGACCGGCACGACGACATCGGTGGGCAGCTTCACGATCCCCGCGCTTGCGGTGCGCCGTGCGGAAACCACCGTCGAACTTCCCTCCGGCGGCAGCTTCGCCATCGCGGGCTTGATGCAGCACACCTCCAAGCAGGTGCTTGATCAGTTTCCGGGTCTCGGCGACATGCCGGTCCTGGGCGCGCTGTTCCGCAGCCGCGATTTCCAGAACGACGAAACTGAACTGGTGGTGCTGATCAGCGCCTATCTGGTGAAGCCGGGCCATCTGCAGGACTACGCCTCGCCGACCGACGGCTTCGTGCCGGCGGCCGATGTGGAGACGGTCATGCTCGGCCATTTGAACTCGACCTACAAAAACGATCCACGTGGACTGAAATCGGCTGCCGATCCGAAAGCCGGCTTCATCGTGCAATAGGGGATTTGCCATGGCCATGAGCGATACAATGCGCGCCGCGGTGATCGCGTCGTTCCTGCTCGCGGGAAGTTGCGCGGCGCCGACCAATGACACGGTCTCAACGATCGATCCGGATGTCGTGCATGCGATCACGGTGGAACCGACGACCAAGTCGGTTCGTCTGTCCTATTCGGCCGCCGATGCCGGTCTGATGCCGGAAGACGAAGCGCGTTTCGACGAATTCGCCGCCAGTTACGAAAGCACCGGAAACGGCGCGATCAGCGTCACGGTGCCCAGCGGCCCGGGCGCGC